>CAMLOA010000402.1 GCA_946481445.1 uncultured Devosia sp.
CAGTGGATAGTCGCCAGTCCTGGGGTGCCTTTGGCCGAGCCGGAAGTACAAGCAGCGTTACGCCGCGGCATCCCTGTCGTCGGGGATGTCGAGCTGTTCGCACAGGCGATTGCCGATAGCGACGCCAAGGTGATCGCGATCACCGGTTCCAACGGCAAGAGTACCGTGACCAGCCTGGTGGGGCATCTCTGCACCGCGGCCGGACTCGATACCGTGGTCGCCGGCAATATCGGCCTGCCGGTACTGGAGGCCCTGGCGGAGCGTGAGAACGCCGGCAAGATGCCGGACGTCTGGGTGCTCGAGCTTTCCAGCTTCCAGCTCGAGACAACGCACAGCCTGCGCGCCGATGCGGCAACGGTACTCAATATTTCCGCGGATCACATGGACCGCTATTCGTCCCTGGACGACTATGCCAGGGCGAAGGAGCGTATTTTCGCCGGTTGCAAGGTGCAGGTACTGAATCGCGACGATCCCAAGACGCTGGCGATGCGGCATGCGGATGCCGTGGTGCATACATTCGGCCTGCAGCCGGGCGTGGATGCGACGGAATGGGGGGTGCTGGAGCGCGAAGGCCGGCGCTGGCTGGCGAAGGGGCATGAACGCCTGTTCGCGGTTGACGAGCTGCCGATTGCCGGCTTGCACAATGCCGCGAATGCGTTGGCCGCCATGGCGCTGTGCCGCGCGATTGGCCTACATTACGCGCCGATGCTGGATGCGTTGCGGACCTTCAAGGGGCTCGCCCACCGCGTCGAGTTCGTGGCCGAAATTGCGGGGCGCACGTTCTACGACGATTCCAAGGGCACCAATGTCGGCGCGACTGCCGCGGCGCTCCAGGGCTTTACCCAGCCGGTCGTGCTGATCGCGGGCGGCGACGGCAAGGGGCAGGACTTCACGCCGCTGCGCGATGCCGTGGCCAGGACGCGTGCGGTGGTGCAGATCGGCCGGGACGGTCCTGAAATCGAGCGCGCCATTGCGGGCGCATGCCATGTACAGCGTGCCGAGAGCATGGAAGACGCCGTGCGCCAGGCCTATGCCTTGTCCGAACCGGGTGACGTCATCCTGCTGTCGCCCGCCTGCGCGAGCTGGGACATGTTCCGCAACTATGCCCATCGCGCCGAAGTGTTCATTCGCGCGGTCAAGGAGCTGAACTGATGTACATGCTCAGCAACCGCGACAAGATCACCGCGCCGACATACGACCAGGGCCTGCTGTGGATCGTGCTCATGCTGCTCGGCTTCGGCCTGGTGATGGTGTATTCCGCCTCCATCGCGCTGGCAGAGGCCGACAAGGCGACCGGGCATCAATCCACCTATTTCGCGGTGCGGCACGCCGTATATCTCGTCGTCGCGCTCATGGGTGGCTTCATTGCTTTCCAGGTGCCGACACGCTATTGGCAGCAGGTCGCGCCCTACCTGTTCCTCATCGGCCTGGTGCTGCTGGTGCTGGTTCTCATTCCCGGCGTCGGGCGGCAGGTGAATGGTAGTCAGCGCTGGATCCCGCTCGGCTTCGCCAACCTTCAGCCGTCGGAGCTGATGAAACTGTTTGCGACCATCTATGCGGCGGATTACACAGTCCGCAAGGCCGCAATGATGGACAGCTTCACCAAGAGTTTCCTTCCAATGCTCGGGATCATGCTGCTGGTCGGTCTATTGCTGCTGAGCGAACCCGACTTCGGGGCATTTTCAGTGGTCGCGACGATCACGATTTCAATTCTGTGGCTGGGCGGCATGAACCTGCGAATTTTCAGCGGCATGATGGTGCTGCTGATCTCGGGTGTGGTCGTCATGATCCTGAGCTCGCCCTATCGCCTGCAGCGCATCGTCGGCTTCATGGACCCATGGGCCGATCCCTTCGGCAAGGGCTACCAGTTGTCGCATGCGCTGATCGCCTTCGGTCGCGGCGAATGGCTGGGCGTCGGCCTCGGCGCCAGCGTGGAAAAGCTCCTGTACCTGCCTGAGGCGCATACCGACTTCCTGCTGGCCGTGATCGCCGAAGAGCTCGGCTTTATCGGCGTGGCGGCGGTAGCGCTGATGTTCGCCTGGATCGTGATGCGCGCCTTCGCCATCGGCAAGGAAGCCGTGGCCTACGAGCGCCACTTCTCCGCGCTGCTGGCGCAAGGCATCGGCGTCTGGATAGGCGTGCAGGCCATCATCAACATGGGCGTGAACATGGGGCTGCTGCCGACCAAGGGCCTGACCCTGCCGTTGCTCTCCTTCGGTGGCAGCGCGATTGTTGCCAATTGCATCGCGCTGGCAGTGCTGCTGCGGATTGATTGGGAAAATCGCCGTCTGGCCAAGGGGGTGCCCGCATGATGATGGCATTCCTGTCCAAACTGGCAACGAAGAGTAAGGCGGCGATTTCGGCGCAGGCTAACTTGCGTCTGCAAGTTAAGCCGCAAAGCGGCGGCCGTAGCCAAAACCTCCTTAAAAGCCAGGGGGTGCCCGCATGAGCACCCTCATGATCATGGCCGGCGGCACTGGAGGCCACGTCTACCCGGCGATGGCGGTGGCAGACCAGCTCAAGTCCGAAGGCTGGAACATTGTGTGGCTCGCGACCGAGGGCGGCATGGAAAACCGTTTGATCGCCGGCAAGGATTACGCCGTCGAGGTGATCCGCATGCGCGGGGTGCGTGGCAAGGGGCTGCTGCGCAAACTGCTCGCGCCGCTTCAGGTATTTGCCGCGTGCCTGCAGAGCCTCAAGGCATTGCGGGCACATCGTCCGAATGTCGTGCTCGGCATGGGCGGGTTCGCCGCCTTCCCGGGAGGCGTCACCGCCTGGCTGTTGCGCCGACCGCTGGTGATCCACGAACAGAACTCAATCGCCGGGCTGACCAACCGGGTGCTGTCCCCCTTTGCGCGCAAGGTGCTCGCCGCGTTCCCGTCCGCCTTCGGTGACAAGGCGGAACTCGTCGGTAACCCGGTACGCGCGGAAATCGCCGCCGTGCCTGCGCCCGAGCAGCGCCTGGCCGGGCGTATCGGGCCGATTCGCCTGCTGGTCGTGGGCGGCAGCCTGGGAGCTCAGGCATTGAACGAGATGGTGCCGCAAGCGCTCGCAATGCTGTCGCAGGACACGCGC
>CAMLOA010000403.1 GCA_946481445.1 uncultured Devosia sp.
CAGCGGCAGCGCATCGGCATCGCCCGGGCGCTGGCGCTCAATCCCAGCTTCATCGCCGCGGACGAGGCCGTTTCGGCGCTCGACGTGTCGGTTGCCGCCCAGAACATCAATCTGCTGCAGGACCTGCAGGAGAAGTTCGGCCTGACCTATCTCTTCATCACCCATGATCTGGGCATGGTGGAACACATCGCCGACCGCGTCGGCGTCATGTATCTGGGGCGCCTGATGGAAGTGGCTCCCACCGACCGGCTCTTCGCCCGGCCGCTGCATCCTTATACCGAGGCCTTGATGGCTGCCGTGCCCCAGCCGGACCCGCGCGGCAACCGCACCCGCAAGCGCGTCCCGCTCAGGGGCGAGATCGCCAACGCCGCCAATCCTCCCCCCGGCTGCAGCTTCCATCCGCGCTGTCCCTACGCCCAGCCGCGCTGTGCGGCGGAAGTGCCCGCCCTGCGCAACGTGGCGGACGGGCGCCAGGTCCGCTGCCACTTCGCCGAAGAATTGTCCCTGGTCGGGGCGACCGCATGACCGGCTCGCCGCGCAGGGAAACACCTATCCTTCTCCCGAAGGTACTGCCGGCGCTGCCGCGCCAGCCACTGACACGGCTGCGCTCCCGGGCGCCGGCACTTTTCTCTTCGGGGCCAGGACCATCATGACGGCGCCGTTGATGATCCTGTCCCGTGGCGGCAGCCTCAATGCCTGGGAACTGTCCGCGACCGAGGCCCGCTACTTTCCGGGCGATCCGGCACCGGCCCGGGACCCGCAGAACTACAAGTATGTCAACGGGTTCGTCGATGTCGGCGACCTGCCCTGCCGCGTCGCTACCTGGCGCGAAGTCGCGACGCGCAGCGTGACGCTGAACACCGATTGGCCGGTGGAAAGCCTCTACCTCCCCGGCAGCAACCGGCGGGTCGAATTCTCGCAGTTCCGGCACAGGCCGACGCGCCTGGCACGCTGGTGCCGCACGCGGCTGGCCGCCCCCCAGGACCGCTACTGCTCCTTCACGCTCACCACGCGCGGCGGCGTCCACATCTGGGTCGACGGCATCCTTGCTGCTCGTTTCGAGCCCTATACCCGCAACCAGGATCAGGCGACGGTTGTCCATTTGCCCATCCGCGCCACGGGCAGCGAGATCGTCGTGCTCACCGAGGACATGGCCGAGCGTGACACCAACTGGTTCTTCGAACTCGTGCTGCGCGACGACGTGGCCCTGGAAGTCCATCTGCCGGGCGCGCGCATGGGTGACCAGGTCGATGCGCTGACCGCGCTCGCGCGCCAGGTGCGCACGGCCGGGGACGTCGTGGATGCCGACGGCACACTGACGCTGCTCTTCGATACGCCGGTCGCCATGCCCGTGACCGTTCAGGTCCGCATCGCTTCCACATCGCACACCCACGCCCTGCTGCTCGATCGCACGCTGGCACTGCCTGCGGGCGCTACCGAACTGGCGGTCTGCCGCGGGTCGGAGCTTCCGGATGGCGCCCATATTATGCCCCTTGTCTTCAGGGCGGGGGAATCGCGGGTGGATCGCACGATTGCCTGCGCCATCCTGCACCAGACCAGGCCAGCCGAACTGGGCGGCAGCCTTTTCGAGCGCAAGCGGCTGGCGCTCGAGCACGCCGCCATGCATGGCGAGACGCGCATGGGCACCGCCATTGCCCTGCTCGAAACCGGACGGGCCGACGACCCGCGCCTGCGCCCGATCCTCGAGGATACCCTCGTCACTATAGAGGAGCGCCGGGACTGCGCCGACTTCGTTGCCGTGCCCCTGCTCTGGGCCATGATGCGGCATGGAGCCGCCCTGCCGCCCGACTTGCAGGCCCGCTGCCGCCAGGCCCTGCTCAACTTCCGCTATTGGGTGGACGAGCCGGGCAATGACGTCATGTGGTTCTGGAGCGAGAACCACGCCCTGTGCTTCCATGTCTCCCAGCTCCTGGCCGGGCTGACCTGGCCGGACGCCACCTTCACCGCGTCCGGCCGGTCCGGACAGCAGCAGGCGCAACTGGCCGAGCAGCGTCTCGACCAGTGGTTCGGCTCGGTGGAAGAAGAAGGCCTCGCCGAGTGGAACTCGGCCGCATACTACCCGGTCGACTTCATCGGTCTGCTGGCGCTGGCGGAGCTGGCGCCGGCGCATCTGGCGCGCCGGGCAAGCGCCCTCTGCGACCGGCTCTTCACCATGATTGCCCTGCACACGCTGGACGGGGTTCCGGCCGGATCGATGGGGCGCGCCTACGACAAGGAACTGCGTGCAGGCCCGCTCACCGAACTGGCACCCTTTGCGGCGGTTGCCTTCGGAAAGGGGTGGTTCAATACCGGCGTCGCCTCCCTGCCCATGTTCGCTTCCGGTCGATACGAGCCCCCTGCCAACCTCGGCCGCTATGTCGATCCGGAGCCGGGCACTGTCGTCTCCGCACACTACCTGCAGGGCTATGGGCCCGCCGCGCGGCTCTCGCTCTACAAGACCGCGCATGTGCAGATGTCCTCCAACAGCGGGGCCAAGGCCGGCGGCTACGGGCACCAGCAGCATGTGCTCGACCTGCGCTTTGCCGGTCATCCGATGGCGCGCGCCTGGATCAACCATCCCGGCGAAGACGACCCCTGGGGCCAGCAACGGCCATCATTCTGGGCCGGCAATGGCAACCTGCCCCGCGTTGCGCAAAGCGACAATGTCGCGCTGCTGCTCTATCGGCTGGACAGTCCCGCCCGCCTGCCGTTCACCCATGCCTATGCGGCCCGGGCCGGCCTCGATCACCACCTGCGCAACGGCATGCTCATCCTGCGCTCGGCAGGGGCGCTTGTCGGGCTGGTCGCGACCAACCCGCTGCACGCGGTCAGTTCGGGCCCTTCTGCCGGCCTCGAATATCGCTGCGAGGGAGAGAAGGCCGGCTGGGCCGTCATCGCCGGGCAAACCACTGACCTGGACGCCTTCGCCCGCTATCTTGCCGCCTGCCGGCTGAGCCTGGATGGTTCGGCAGCACGGCTGACACTGGAACGTCCCGAGGCTCCCGACCTTGCGCTCGACTGGACGCAGGGCCTGCTGATCGGCGGCGCCGTGGCACCGGCCATGGCTCTG
>CAMLOA010000404.1 GCA_946481445.1 uncultured Devosia sp.
CTTGGCAAGGATGAAGCCGCCGGTACGCGGCACCTTGCGGCCCGAGGTGAGGAACACGCCGCTGGCATAGCCGGCCTTGATCCAGTCTATATGCGCGGGAGCGTGCCGATCGACTTCTTCGAGCGGGGCGACATAGGTCAGCGTCAGGATGAACATGGCCTCTCCTCGGCAATGGTTGCATGAAAAAGCCCGGCACGATGGCCGGGCTCTCGAATTTGGTAGGAGGCTGGCTTAGATGCCGAGGCCCTTGAAGCGCTCCTTGAAGCGCGAGACGCGGCCGCCACGGTCGAGCAGCTGGCCCGTGCCGCCGGTCCAGGCCGGGTGGGTCTTGGGGTCGATGTCGAGCTGCAGCGTGTCGCCGGCCTTGCCGTAGGTCGAACGCGTCTCGTACTTGGTGCCGTCGGTCATGACCACAGTGATCATGTGGTAGTCCGGATGGATGTCAGCCTTCATCGGTGTCGCCTCAAATCAAACGGGCGCCGCAGCGCCCGGAGAGCATCTAGAACTGGTGTTGGCGCGGTTCATACAGAAAGCCCGGCAAATCCGCAAGAGCGCGGGCGCGGCAATTTCACACCGGACAAAGCGGTTGCCGCCCGCCGGGCCAGTGCCTATATGCAGTGCCCAGCACGGGCCGGCGGTTTCCGGTCCCTTCCCGGAGTGGCGGAACCGAGCGATGACAGATCAGGCCGTCCCGGTCGAGGCCAAGTCCGAACCTGCCACCCCGCAGCCGGCGATCAATCCCCGCAAGCTGCAGCCTTTGCGCAAGCTGGTGCCCTTCATGCTGCGCTATCCCTGGCGGCTGGGGCTGACCATTGCCTTCATGCTGGTCTCGACCATCTCATCGCTGGCCATTCCAGCCCTGCTGGGCGGGGCCATCGACGACGGCTTCATCGCGCAGAACCTCGAAAATGTCGGCCGCTATGGCTGGATCATCATCGGCGTCGCCGCCATCATGGCGGTGGCAAGCGGTGCACGCTTCTACTTCATCTCCGTGGTGGGCGAGCGCGTCCTGGCCGATCTGCGCCAGGCGGTGTTCGCGCATCTGCTGGGGCTTGATGCCCGCTATTTCGACACGCATCGCGTCGGTGAATTGACCAGCCGGCTCAATGGTGACGTCGCCATGATCCGGGGGGCGGTCGGGTCCAGCTTCTCGCTGGCCCTGCGCAGCATGGTCACCATCCTGGGCGCACTGACCATGATGCTGCTGACCAGCCCGGTGCTGACCCTTGCGGTGGTGGTGGCCGCGCCGGCCATTCTCTTCCCGGTCATCACCTTTGCCCGCCGGCTGCGCGGCATGTCGCGCAAGACGCAGGATGCCCTGGCCGATCTCAGCGCCATGGCCACTGAAATGCTGGGCGCAACGCGCACGGTCAAGTCCTTCACGCAGGAAGAGGTACAGTCGGCTCACTATGACGAGCGCAGCGAGGCCAGCTATCGCGCCGAAGTCCGCCGGCTGGGCGCGCGCGCGGCCCTGGTGGCGATGGTGATCTTCCTCGGGACCTCGGCGCTGGTGTTCCTGGTGTGGTGGGGCGCCCGTTCGGTCTTCGAGGGCAGTGTGACGGCGGGGCAGCTGGCGCAGTTTCTGGTCTATGCGCTCATGGCCTCGGGCGCGCTGACCAATGTCAGCGAAGTGCTGGGTACGCTGCAGTCGGTCGCCGGCGCCACCGAGCGGCTGACCGAGATCCTCGATACCACACCCACCATACGCGAGGCCCCCCACCCCAAGCCCCTGCCGCAGCCGGCTTTGGGCACGGTCGCCTTCGAGCATGTCGGTTTTGCCTATGACGGCGCCGAGCCGGTGCTGACCGACCTCAGCTTTACGGTCGGCCGCGGGGAAACGGTCGCGCTTGTCGGGGCCTCCGGATCGGGAAAGTCGACGACGCTGTCGCTGCTGCAACGCTTCTACGACGTCAATGCCGGCGCCATCCTTGTCGACGGCGTGGATATCCGCGATGTGCGGCTCAGCGAGCTGCGCCAGCGCTTCGCCTATGTCGAGCAGGAACCCACCATATTTGCGGGCACGGTCGCGGAAAACATCCGCTTCGGCAAACCCGATGCCAGCATGGCCGAAGTCGAGGCCGCGGCCCGCGCCGCGCTGGTGCACGATTTCGTGGTCGATATGCCGTCTGGCTATGCCACCATGGTGGGCGAGCGGGGCGTGACCCTCTCCGGCGGGCAGAAGCAGCGACTCGCCATCGCCCGGGCCATCCTCAAGAATGCGCCCATCCTGCTGCTGGATGAAGCCACCAGCGCCCTTGACGCCCAGAGCGAGCGGCTGGTGCAGATCGCGCTCGAGCATCTGATGGAAGGCCGCACGACGCTGGTCATTGCCCACCGGCTGGCGACGATCCGCGACGCCGACAAGATCCTGGTGCTCGATGGCGGCCGTGTCATCGACCAGGGCACCCACGATGAGCTCGTGGCCAAGGGCGGCCGCTATGCCGAGCTGGCCAGGTTGCAGTTCCGGCTCGAAGACGCGGGATAGCGAACTACGGCTCCCGGGCACTGGTCCGGGGTGTCGCATGGCTCGACCCGATCACCCTTCGGTCAGCTTGAACTCGATGCGCCGATTGCGCCGATAGGCGTCCTCGCTGTCACCCGGATCGAGCGGGGTGAACTCGCCGAAACCGGCGGCGACCAGCCGGTTGGGCGACACGCCCTTGCTCACCAGATACTGCGCAACCGAAATGGCGCGGGCCGCCGACAGCTCCCAGTTGGACGGGAAGCGTGCATTGGAAATGGGCCGGACGTCGGTATGGCCGTCGATGCGGAGCACCCAGTTGATGTCGGGCGGGATCTCGGTCTCGAGCTGCAGGATGGCCTCGGCCAGGGCGTCCAGATCGGGCAGGCCCTCCGCCTCGATATCGGCCTGGCCCGGATCGAACAGCACTTCGGACTGGAACACGAAGCGATCACCCACCACGCGGACATCGGCACGGCCCTCGAGGATTTCGCGCAGGCGGCCGAAGAAGTCCGAGCGGTAGCGGGAAAGGTCCTGCACGCGCTGGGCCAGGGCCAGGTTGAGGCGGCGGCCGAGGTCGGCGATCTGGGTGCGCGATTCGGTGTCGCG
>CAMLOA010000405.1 GCA_946481445.1 uncultured Devosia sp.
GATGCCGAGCGTCACGCCGGCCTCTGCTTCGAGCCAGCGGCGCAAGGCGCCGGCGCCGCCATTGGGAATGGTCGCGGCAGTTACCGACCAGCCGCGGGCCGCCGGATCGGCAACGTTGAGAGCCATGCCCGTGCCCTGGCCCCAGGCGTCGAAGGCGGCCCAGACTGCGCGCGCGAGCCGGTAATGGCGGGCCCAGACCTGCTCCAGTCCTTCCTCGTCGAGGATCATGGTCAGGGCTTCGCGCAGTCCGTAGAGGTGGTGGGTCGGCGCGGTTCCTCCGAAGAACTGCCAGAACTCGGTGCCGGTGCCGCGCGGCTTCCAGTCCCAGTAGGGCGTGACGAGGTCGGCGCGCTGGGACACTCCCAGGGCCTTGTCCGAGAACCACAGGAACCCCAGGCCCGGTGGCAGCATCAGACCCTTCTGGCTGGCCCCGACCAGCACGTCTATGCCCCAATCGTCCATGCGGAGTTCGTCGCAGCCCAGCGAGGCGATGGCATCGACGGCCAGCAGGGCCGGGTGGCCGGTGCTGTCGATGGCGGCGCGGATGGCGGCAATGTCGTTGCGCGCACTCGAGGCGGTGTCGACATGGGTCGTCAGCACGGCACGGATCTGGTGCGTCCTGTCCACCCGCAGCGCATCGGCGATGCGCTGCGGGTCGGCCGGACCAGACTTGCCGAAATCGAGAATGTCGACTTTGACGCCGAGCCGGCCCAGCCATTCGGCCCAGCCGTGGCCGAAGCGGCCGGTGGCGGCCAGCAGGGCGCGGTCCCCCCGCGAGAACATGTTGCTGTTGGCGGCCTCCCAGGCCCCGTGGCCGTTGGTGATGTAGATGGCCGCATGCTGGCTGGTCATGGCGATCCGGCGCAGATCCGGCATCATGGCCCGCGTCATGTCCACCAGCTCACCCTCATAGATATTGGGCGCGGTCCGGTGCATCGCATTGAGGATGCGGTCCGGCGACACGGATGGGCCGGGAATGGCGAGATAGGTGCGGCCTGACGGATTGGGCATGGGGGGCTCGACGTGGGCGGGATGGTGCGCCATCTGACGAGACTCGCTCCGGCAGATCAATCGAATTGGATTCATGCCAGCCATCAACAGCGCTGATGGGGCTTGCGACGACTCATAAGTCTGTGCTTATGTGACGACATGAACGAAGCCGACCTGTTCAAAGTCCTGGCTGACCCGACGCGCCGAGCCGTGCTCGAGCGGCTGGCCGGCGGCGAGATGACGGCAACCCAGTTGCGCGAAGGATTCGCCATTTCGCAGCCGGCAATGAGCCAGCATCTGGCTGTGCTGCGCGGGGCAGGGCTGATCAGCGAACGGCGCGCGGGTCGCTATGCCCATTACCGGGTCGAGCCGGAGGGCATGGCGCCGCTCCACGCCTGGCTGGCGCGCTACCGGGCGTTCTGGCCGAGCCGCATCGACAACCTCAGGGACCTGCTCAAGGAGATGGACCAATGACCGAACCGGCCGACATCCTGGTCTATGAATGTCTGCTCGATGCGCCGCCGGCCAAGGTCTGGCGGGCATTGACGGTGCCAGAATATCTCGGAAGGTGGCTTCAGCCGGGCGAGGACATCGAGCTTGCGGTCGTCTCGTCCGAGGAGAATCGCAGCCTCTCTTATCGGTGGCGGGAGGCTGGAGCGGGGGCCGTTGTGGGCATGGAGGACAGCGTGGTGACGTTCGAGTTGTCACCCACGCCTGAGGGTGGCACCTGGTTCCGGTTGACGCATGCACCGGTTGCCCTGCCGGTGGCTGCGAACAGCAACCAGCCGCGCCAAACCATGGCGCTCGCCGCCTAGCGAGCGAGCTCGAACCACCGGGCAAGAACCAGATCGAAAAACAGGAGATCGCCGATGCGCGACATGATGCAGCTCGTCCCCATGGTGGTTGAACAGACCTCGCGGGGGGAACGGTCCTTCGATATCTATTCCCGCCTGCTGCGGGAGCGGATCATCTTCGTCAACGGGCCGATAGAGGACACGCTTGGGGCGCTGGTCAGCGCGCAACTGTTGTTCCTCGAAGCGGAGAACCCGGCCAAGCCGATCCACATGTACATCAACTCGCCGGGCGGCGTGGTGACCTCAGCGCTGGCGATCTACGACACGATGCAGTTCATCAAGGCGCCGGTGGGCACGCTGTGCATGGGCATGGCGGCGTCGGCGGCGACGCTGCTGCTGGCCGCCGGAGAGGCAGACCATCGGGCCTGCCTGCCCAATGCATCGCTGATGCTTCACCAGCCCTCAGGGGGCTATCAGGGGCAGGTGACCGACATCATGATCCATGCCGAGGAAAGCCTGCGCATCAAGCGGCGGACCAACATGATCTATGCCAAGCATTGTGGCCGCACCTATGAGGAGGTCGAGGCGGCGCTGGAGCGCGACCGCTACATGTCTCCCGAACAGGCGCGGGACTGGGGCCTTGTCGACCATATCTACACGGACCGGTCCCAGCTGGAGCTGCCGGGACCCGATCCGGTGAACTAGTCAGTGGGCGTCGGCCACCGGGACGGCGCCGGGCTTGGCATATTGCTCGCCCACGCCGAACAGCCGGCCCTTCTCGGCGACGAGGATGCAGACAATGGCCATGGCCCCCATGGCGAAGTAGCCCAGGGCAGTCGGCAGCGTCGTGCCGTCGAAATGCTGGCCGGTATAGCTGCCGATCAGCGCCCCGCCGACCGTCTGGATGAAGCCGAAGACCGACGCGGCCGTGCCCGCCACATTGCCGAGCGGTTCCATGGACAGCGAGTTCATGTTGGAGGCGGACCAGCCGAAGCAGAACATGATGATCGAGAGCAGGCCGAAGAACAGCCAGAGCGGGAGGAAGCCGGTCATGGCCAGCACCACCCACAGGGCCGACCCGCCCGTGAAGACAAGCATGGCGCCATGCGACAGGCGCCGCATGCCCAGCCGGCGGACGACCCGGGAATTGGTGAATGACGAAACGGCCATCAGCCCCGCCATGGCTGCGAAGGCCACGGGGAAATAGACGCCGAGCCCGTAGATATCGACATAGATCTGCTGGGCCGAGGTGATGAAGCCGAACAGCGCGCCAAACAGGA
>CAMLOA010000406.1 GCA_946481445.1 uncultured Devosia sp.
CCAGCAGGCCGCGCGTCACATAGACATAGCCGCCCGGCAGGGCGAAGGCGTTGACCTCGGACGTGTCCAGGATAGTGACCTGGAACTGGGCATTGGGCTGGTTGGCCGCAGCCAGCAGGCGACCGACGATGCGGGCGACCATGATCTCGGCCGGCCGGTCCGAATAGACCCCGCCGTAGGCGGCGATGATGCGCGGATGCTCGCGGCGGCCGATGACCACGTCTTCGGGATCGGTGCCCTCGGGCACGACGGCAGGGGCCGGGTTGTCCCCGGTCTGGCTCACGGCGATATTGGATCCGGTCAGCGAGGTGCAGCCGGACAGGGCGAGCAGGCTCAGGGCCAGTACGCCATTGCGGAATCGGTTGCCGATGCGCCCCATGCGGATCATCGCGTTGCCAGAACCTCGATCTGCTCGGGATGGGTTACCTCGATGCGTGGACCATCCCGGTCGTCCACCCATCCACGAATGCGCACCAGCGCCCCTTCGAGCACCAGCGGATCGATGCCGGCCTCGGCAAACAGCCTCAGCGCAGGCGCTTCGATCACGGCGGTGAAGTCTTCCTTCCAGAAACGGCCAAAATTGAGATAGACCCGCCCGCCGCTTTGTTCGGCCAGCAGGACACGTCCCTCGACGAGCTCATATTGGCCGGCGCGGGCGAGGAGGTCGCCCGGCGCATTCGCCGCCCGCACCGTGTAATAGGGATCGCGCCAGATTCCAAGCCCGGAGAGGCGCGCGCGGCCCTCTGCGGCGAACAGCAGGTCGAGGCATTGCCGGTTGTCGGGAAAGGAATAGACCCGCGCCAATCCCTGCGCGACCATGGCCTGCTGGGCCCAGATTTCGCCTGCGGCATCGGCCACGAACAGGTGGGCCAGCACCCGCTCGTAGCGGTCGGTCTGTTCGCCGCCGAAGCCGAGCCGTGCGGGCTTGCCCAGGGCGATCGCCTCGAGGGCCGACTTGGCCTCCGGCGCCAGCGGCCATGTGTCGAACCCGTCGCGTCCCAGCGGCAGCTTGGGGGCCTGCGTGCCGATCAGCCGCACCACCCGGCCGTCATCGAGCATGATGGTGTCGCCATCGACAACCTGCGTGACCACGCCGGCCTCGACCAGGCGCAGGTCCTGGCAGGCCTGGGCCGCGGCGGATGGCGCCGACAGGGCCGCCAGCGCGGCAAGGTGGACGAGACTGGTCTTCAGCAAGGGAGGCCCCGATAATCGTTCGTTCACCATAATGCCGAATACGGCAAAAAATGATGAACGGCAGTGGAATGGGCGCTCCTCGGCAAAAAGCCTTTATTCGGGGGCCGGATTTGTCTAGTTTCCGCGCGGCTGGTCCCGTAGCTCAGCAGGATAGAGCACAGGATTCCTAATCCTGGGGTCACGCGTTCGAATCGCGTCGGGATCACCAGCCTTGCCCCGTCTGCCGAACGCACCCGCCCCGATGGCGGCACCAGAGACCGCCGCGCCCATGACGACACATCAGCCCACCCTCGCCGTCGAGCATGTCACGCGGCGTTTCGGGCAGACGCTGGCGCTCGACGATGTGTCCCTGACCGTGGGTGCCGGCGAGATCGTTTGCCTGGTCGGCCATTCCGGCTGCGGCAAGTCCACGCTGCTGCGCGTCATTGCCGGCATCGAGCGGATCGATTCCGGCCGGCTGGTCATCGATGGGCAGGTGGTCAATGACGGCGATGTCTTCGTCGAGCCCGAGCATCGCCAGGTCGGACTGATGTTCCAGGACTATGCGCTGTTTCCGCACCTGACCGCGCGGCAGAATATCGGCTTCGGGCTGATGCGGCTGCGGCGGGACGAAGCCGAGCGGCGCATCGACACGATCATCGAAACCCTGGGCATTGGTGCCCTGGCCGACAAGTATCCGCACATGCTTTCGGGCGGCGAGCAGCAGCGCATCGCGCTGGCGCGTGCCCTGGCGCCCGAACCCGCCGTACTGCTGATGGACGAGCCGTTTTCCAATCTCGATTATGGCATGCGCGACTTCATCCGGCGCCAGACGCTGGGGCTGATCCGCCGCCTGGGCATGACGGCGCTGATCGTCACCCACGATCCGGAGGAGGCGCTGGCCATCGGCGACCGCGTGGTGCTGATGAACAATGGCAAGGTGGTGGAGACCGGCAGCGGCGAGGCTGTCTACCGCTTTCCCCGCACGCCCTATGCAGCGTCCTTCTTCTCGCGCGTCAACACCGTGCCGGCCCGGCGGGTGGGCGATTGGCTGGAAAGTCCGGTGGGGCGCTTTCCGGCCCGTCCCGAGCATGGGGCGGCGGTGCGCCTGTTCATCCAGCCGCGCGCGCTTGCTCCCGCCGAAACTGGAGTGCCGGCCTTGGTGCGCAGCCATGCCATGCTGGGCGAGATGGAGGAGTGGAGCCTCGTCTTCGACGGCCTGGACGAACCGCTCGTCATGCGGACCAGCGTGCGGCACGACATTGCCGTTGGCAGCCGCATCAATGTCGCCATCGATCCCCATGATGTCATGGTGTTTCCGGAGGAGCCCGGAAACGATCCCGGTTCGCCAATATCGTCAATAACTTAGAACCGCTCTAAACAGCGTCGAATATTCTTGACTTGAAAACTCCGATATGGATTTTGCCGCGCAAGCTACGCTGCACCAGGAGTTATCATGTCACGCATCGCCGCTTCTTTGGCCCTTACCGGCCTCATGGCTGTCGCCGCCCCGGCGCTGGCCCAGGAAGTCAACATCTACACCACCCGCGAGCCGGGCCTGATCCAGCCCATTCTCGACGCCTTCACGGCCGAGACCGGCATTGCGGTCAATACGGTGTTCCTGGAAAGCGGCCTGATCGAGCGCGTGCAGGCCGAGGGCGAGAGCTCTCCTGCCGACCTGCTGATGGCGGTCGATTTCGGCGCCCTGATCGACCTGGTCAATGCCGGGGTGACCCAGCCGGTGGAGTCCGACGTGCTTGAGGCGGCCGTTCCGGAATCGCTGCGCGATGCCGAGGGCAACTGGTTCGCCCTGTCCGGCCGCGCCCGCGTGGTCTATGCCGCCAAGGATCTCGACCTCGACAGCATCACCTATGAGCAGCTCGACG
>CAMLOA010000407.1 GCA_946481445.1 uncultured Devosia sp.
GTGCCGGCCAGGACCCAGCGCTCGACGCCTTCTTCATTCATCAGGTAGTCGACGGCCGGAATGGCCTGCTGGTTGGGAGCCGCGCCCGTGTAGAACACGTTGCGCTCGGACTCTTCGCCTTCATACTGCACGGGGTAGAACAGGATCGAGTTCAGTTCCTTGAACACGGGCAGCACGGACTTGCGCGACACCGAGGTCCAGCAGCCGAACACGGCGGCCACGCCATTGACTTCGATCAGTTCGCGCGCCTTTTCGGCAAAGAGCGGCCAGTCGGAGGCAGGGTCGACCACGACAGCTTCAAGCTGCTTGCCAAGGAGACCGCCCTTCTTGTTCTGCTCCTCGATGAGGAACAGCATGGTGTCCTTGAGAGTGGTTTCCGAGATCGCCATCGTTCCCGACAGCGAGTGGAGGATACCAACCTTGATGGTTTCGTCCTGGGCCATGGCCGGAACGGCCATTGCACCCAGAGACATCGTCGCGCCCAGCCCCAGTCCCGCAATCATGCGGTTCAACACTGCCATATTTACCTCCGACAGTTGTGTGTTTGCACCGGCGGAGAAATTGCAAGGGTCGTGCCACAGACGTTTACCGACTATTAAAGTGTTGATTCAGCTTGAGTAGCCGTTGTGGGCCGAGGTCTCGGAGGGGACAGGTCCCCACCCATCATTGACATGGGTGCAAATTTTTTGGGCAGCAATGGGCGGTATTGCTCAATCATTAGGCGTGAGTGCGCAAATCTGTTCAGATTGACCGGGGCAGGCCGCGTGACGGCGTGACCGCAATGGTGTTCCTTGCTATGTTGAGGCACCGAAGACTCCTTCGGCAGAGGTCGTTTGCACCAACTTCCTCGGCCCCGTGCCTGCACCGGCGCGGGAAGCGCCACGATCCGCTCTGGGAGGTGCCGGGCCCCAGCGCATAGTATGCATTGAACGCATAAAATGGCCCGCTCGCGTTGCCCATGCGGGGTGTCGGTGGTGCCATCCTCCCGTCGCGATCACCGCGAGCTACAGGGAGTATGCGTAAATGAAGACTTTGGTTGCAGTTTCGGTCGTCGCCATCATGGCCATGACATCCGGCGCGCAGGCCGGTGGCTTCTTCAGCAAGAAGACCTCGGTGCTTTCCAACATCACAGGCGTTGCAGTGGGTGTCACCACACGTGACATCAACGTGCTGAACGGCAACACGGTGGCCATCGGCAACAACAGCAACGTGCTGTCAGGCGTCGGCAATGGCAGTCTCAATGGCGTGCTGAACGGCAATGACGTGCTGAACGGCGTGCTGAACGGCAACGGCCTGCTGAACCTGGGCGGCAAGAAGCACCACTGGTGATCCTCCCCGGACGGGTCTGCTCCAGACCCGTTCGAGCGGCCCGCACCGATGCCCCGGTGCGGGCCGCAGACGCGTTTCTGGTTCAGCGCCAGATGGTCAAGCTGGTCCGGGTGCCTCCGCCCTCGTCGATGCGAACCTCCTCGAGTCGCGTGCTATCGAGATCGACCGGTGCGGGATCGAAGCTGAGTTCGGCCAGGGCGACGGTCATGTCGCCAGTGGCGTGGATGGTCTGGACGATGCGGGCAGACCAGGGTTTGCCGTTGTCCTGGAAGGGCACGAGCATGGTCATGCTCACCACGCCGCCAGGGCGTGCCATCACATCGCAGTAGCGGCGGTGGAGGGCGGCGTAGCCCGGATTGCGGCCGGGGTCGATGGCCCAGCCGTGGCGATCCAGCGGGTTCGGGCTGACCTGGAACGGCCGCGAACGCGCCAGGACGCGCTGGGAAGCATCAAATAGAACAAGGCCTTGGCTGGACTGGGTAACGAAGTGGCGCAGGGCGGTGAAGGGATCGGCAGCGACCCCCCAGATCAGGCGGCGGATGGCCTCGACATTGTGGGGACGGGGCCGGTCGCGGCCGCTTTCCCAGCGGCTGACCTGGCTCTGGGCGACGCCAAGGCTGCGCGCAACGGCATCCTGGCGGAGCCGGGTCCGGATGCGCCAGGACCGCAGGGCGATGCAGATATCGTCTGTGGCGGGCATTGGACGCCATCTCCCGGAAAAGTCGTGAGACGATCTCAATCACAGCCGGAACAATATAGTTAATCAGATACTTACGTAGCGATCTTCGCCCGTTAATCGTGAATCTCAACCCAGTCGCATGGGTATCAATCCGTAGGCACATACGGACAAAATTGGTTACCGAAATGTCACCAGACTGTTCGCATCTGGAGGACACATGCGGCAGGGCATTCTGATCGGGCTGTTTTGCGTGACCTGGGCCGGATCGGCATCGGCGCAGGCCATGCTTTCCTACTCGGGCAGCGTGGAGAGCAGTTGGACATCCAACGCGACCGATAGCGTCGCCGGAGGGGCGGACATCTTCGTCGTGCATCGGCACCAACTGATGGTGGTCTCCGGGTCCGACACGGTGACGCTGCGCGGCCAAATCGGGCTCGAGCACTCGGCCTTTACGCGGATGCGTCACGAAGACGACCTGGCCGTCTCGGCGAGTGTGGCTGCCGATATGGCGCTCGGCGACGGACTGGCGCTGCGGACGGGATACAGCGTGACCCGCAGCTGGACGGGAGACGAGTTGCCATTGCCCGTTGGTGCCGTGCCGACCGTTTCGGAAAAGCTGGTTCAGAAGGGGGCGGTCGAAGCCGGCGCCACCGGGATGGACCAGATCGCGCGGCTCGGGTTGACGTGGCGGGGGGTAACACCCGGGCAGACCTGGTTCCCGGGTCTGGCCCTGGGGCCGCTGCGCCTGTCGGCGGCAGCAGGCGCGATCGACCTGCACGCGCATTGGGAGAAGGCCTTGTCCCCCAGCCTGGCCGCGCTCGCTCGGATCAATGCCACCATGGCCGCCGTGCCCGATGCCGACCAGGCGCACTATCTGCGCGTGCCCGCCCAAGCCCGGCAGGGCGCAATTGGCCTGCGCTGGCAGGGCAGTTCGTGCGCTGTCTTCCTGAAGGTTGCGCCCGCGGCGCAAATTGCGATGTTCGAAGCGGAGGCGGCCGGCCTGCGCGAGCTTGCCGGTGCGAACGCGCTGCGTGTCCCGGCAGTCG
>CAMLOA010000408.1 GCA_946481445.1 uncultured Devosia sp.
TGCCGATGCTTGAGCATTTCGGCTTCCGGGTCATCGACGAGCGCACCTACACGATCGTCCCGCGAGACGGGGTCGAGCGGTACCTGCATGACATGGTGCTGGAGCTTGCTGAGGAACCCGGTCTTGACGTGCTGGCCCGCGGGCCGGCGATCGAAGCGGGGCTGATGGCGGTCTGGTCGGGTGCGGCGGAAAGCGACCAGCTCAATGCGCTGGTGACGCTTGCCGGGCTCGACTGGAGCGAGGCGGCGCTGCTGCGGGCCCTGTCGCGCTACCTGCGGCAGGTGGGGACCTCCTATTCGCAGCGCTATATCGCGCAGGTCATGGTGACCCAGCGCGCAGCAGCCCGGGCGCTGGTGGCACTGTTTGCGGCCCTGCACGACCCGGCGGTCGGGGACCGGGATGGTGCTGCGGAAGCGGCGCGGTCGGCGATAGCTGCGGCGCTCGAAACGATCTCGTCACTGGACGAAGACACGATCGTGCGGCGGTTCCAGAATCTCATCGAAGCGTCGCTGCGCACCAATGCCTGGCAGCGCGATGCCGAGGGCAATCGCCGGCCAGCACTGGCCATCAAGTTCGACAGCTCCAAGGTCGAAGGCATGGCTGCCCCGCGCCCCTATCGGGAAATCTCGGTCTATTCGCCGCGGGTGGAAGGCGTGCATCTGCGGTTCGGCGCCATCGCGCGCGGCGGCATCCGCTGGTCGGACCGGCCGGAGGATTTCCGCACCGAGGTGCTGGGTCTGGTCAAGGCCCAGCAGGTGAAGAACGCGGTGATCGTGCCTGTCGGCGCCAAGGGTGGCTTCGTGCCCAAGCGGCTGACCGCGGGAATGGCGCGCGATGCGTGGCTGGCGGAAGGTACCGAGAGCTATCGCATCTTCATCGGGACGCTGCTCGACGTGACCGATAATCTTGTCGAGGGGGCCGTGGTGCCGCCCGCCGAGACGGTAAGGCGCGATGGTGATGACCCCTATCTGGTGGTCGCCGCCGACAAGGGCACGGCGAGCTTTTCGGACCTCGCCAATTCCATCGCCACCGGGCGTGGTTTCTGGCTGGGCGATGCCTTCGCCTCGGGCGGATCGGCCGGCTATGACCACAAGAAAATGGGCATCACCGCGCGCGGCGGCTGGGAGGCCGTAAAGCGCCATTTCCGCGAGATGGACCGCGATATCCAGCGCCAGCCATTCACGGTTGCCGGCGTGGGCGACATGAGCGGCGACGTGTTTGGCAATGGCATGCTGCTCTCGGAAGAAATCCGGCTGGTGGCGGCCTTCGACCATCGCGACATCTTCATCGATCCCGATCCGGATGCGGCGGCGAGCTTTGCCGAGCGCAAACGCCTGTTCGCCCTGCCACGCTCGAGTTGGCAGGACTATGAAAAGGGGCTGATCTCGATTGGCGGCGGGGTGTTTTCCCGGTCGCTCAAGTCCATTCCGCTGACGCCGGAAATGCAGAAGCTGCTCGGGTTGGAACAGGAGGCCGCCACACCCAATGAGGTGATGAAGGCGATCCTCTCCGCCCCTGTGGACCTCCTCTGGTTCGGAGGCATCGGCACCTATATCAAGGCCGAGGACGAGGAGGATGCCAAGGTTGGCGACCGGGCCAATGACGCCATCCGCATCAGCGCCGAGGCGGTTCGGGCCAAGGTGGTCGGCGAAGGGGCCAACCTGGGCGTGACTCAGCGCGGGCGCATTGCCTACGCGCTCAAGGGCGGGCGGATCAATACCGACGCCATCGACAATTCGGCCGGCGTCAATTCCTCCGACCTCGAAGTCAATATCAAGATCGCGCTGGCGCCCGTCGTAGCCTCGGGCCAGCTCGGCATGGAGGACCGCAACGCCTTCCTCGCCTCGATGACGGACGAGGTGGCAGCTTTGTGCCTCAGGAACAACTACCTGCAGACGCTGGCGATTTCGCTGGCGGAGCGGGCGGGCCTGGCCGAACTGCCCGACCATCGCGTGCTGATCGAGGGACTGGAAGAGCGCGGGCTGCTCAACCGGGCCGTGGAATTCCTGCCAACCAATGCCGTGCTCGATGCCCGGGCCACCCAGGGCAAGGGGCTGACCAGGCCGGAACTGGCTGTGATCCTGGCCTATGCCAAGCTGACGCTGTTCGACGACCTGCTCAATGGCACGGCCATCGACGACCCGTATCTGGGGAGCGAATTGTTCCGCTATTTCCCGGAAACACTGCACCGGACTTACGGGCCATCGGTGGAGAACCATCGCCTCAAGCGCGAAGTGATTGCCACGGTGCTGGCCAATGCGATGATCAATCGCGGCGGCCCAGCCTTTGTTTCGGAATTGACTGCAGCGACCTCCGCCAGCGCCGGGGAAGTGGCCCTCGCCTATGCAGCTGTCCGCGACGCTTATGGCCTGACCGAGCTCAATGCGGCCATTGACGGCCTGGATGGCCAGGTGCCCGGGGCGGTGCAACTGGCACTCTATGCCCAAGTGGAGGCCCTGCTCCGGCAGGAAGCCTTGTGGTTCCTGCGCAATGGCTCGGTGACGGAGGGACTCGCGGACCTAGTGGCGCGGCATCGGTCCGGCGTCGAGCAGTTGCGCGAGGCCGAGGGGCTGTTGCCCGACGCCCAGCGCCAGGACCTCGACGGGCGGATTGGCGGGCTTGTCGCGCACGGCGTGCCGCAACCACTGGCTCAACGCATTGGCGAACTGCCCTTCCTCAGCCATGCCAGCGATATCGTCTTGGTAGCCGAACGCAGCGGCGTCGACGTGCTGACGGCAGCGCGGGCCTATTTCGGCGTTGCCGGACTGTTCGATCTCTTTGCGATCATCGAGAACGGAAGAAGCATCGTGCTGGGCGACCGGTTCGACCGCATGGCGCTGGACCGGGCCCTGGCCAACCTGATGCGGGCGCTGCGCGATCTCACCGCCGACGTGCTGGCGGCGGGCAATGTCGAGAGCTTCGTCAGCCGGCGTTCGGTGGCGGTTGCCCGCACGGTCAAGGCCGTCAAGGACATGACCGAGGGCGGCGTGACGGTCTCCCGCCTCAGCGTCGCGGCGGGCCTGCTGGCCGACCTGGCAAAGGAGGGGTGA
>CAMLOA010000409.1 GCA_946481445.1 uncultured Devosia sp.
GAGAACAGATGTGATTCGGTGTACAACCGGAGCAGGTCCGCAATCACCCCGGCCGCTTCGGGCCGCGTCTCATCCGCGAAATCGAAGGCAGCGACAGGAGTGCCATCGACTGCCAGCCAGACCCTCGGCATGGCCGACTGCCCGGCCTCGGCGGCACCGCAGAAGGCCGCGCTGCCCAGCCGCCACGTGCGGCCATCCAGTTGCCCTTCGACGCCCCGGCCGGCAATCTCGGTGCAACCGGACAACGGGGGCACGGGGACGGCCCGGGCCAGCGCGGCAGACAGGGGGTGGGTGCTGGCGCCCGCCAGCCTCGCGGCCATGGCGAGCAGACCCGGATCGCCCATGACCTGTCCTGCAAGACGGACCTGACCGGTGGTAAGCGTGCCGGTCTTGTCGAAGGCGACATGCCTGATGGTGGCGAGGCGCTCCAGCGCCGCGCCATCCTTCATCAGGATGCCCCGGGCAAACAGCCGCCCCGCCGCCACCACATGCACGATAGGCACGGCCAGCGCCAGCGCGCAGGGGCAAGTGACGATGAGGACGGAGACGGCGTTGAGCAATGCCATACGCCAGCCGGCCCCCAGGGCGAGCCAGGCGAGCAGGGTTGCCAGCGCGGCCAGGTGGATCACCGGCGCATAGTGGTCGGCCGCCCGGTCGGCAATGCGGCGGTAGCGCGTCCGCGCCCCCTCGACCGCCTGCATCAGCGCGGCGGTCCGCGCAAGGAAGGAGTCCTCGACCGGCCGCAGTGCCGTCACCTGCAGGGCCGAGCCGACGACCAATCCGCCGGCGGGGAGCGTTTCGCCTTGCGCCAGTTCCTGAGGAATCGCCTCGCCATTGACCAGCGACAGATCGACCGCTCCGCGCCCGGAGGCCAGGGTGCAATCGACCGGGATGCGGTCGCCCGCCCGCAGCAGCAAGGCCATGCCGGGTGCAATCTCGGAGGACCGGATGAAACTGGTGCTGCCATCGTCGTCGAGCCGCAGCGCCCCGCGTGGGGCAAGCCGGGCGAGGTTGTCGGCGGCATTGCGGGCCTGGCCGCGCATGACGTGATCAAGCGTGCGCCCGATCAGCAGGAAGAACAGCAGCATGGTGGAGGCGTCGAAATAGGCATGCGCTCCGCCCATCCGGGTCTCGACCAGGCTGATGGTTGTGGTGGCGATCACCGCAATGGCGATAGGCACGTCCATGTTCGCGCGCCCCACGCGCAGGGCGTTCCAGGCCGAACGGAAGAACGGAATGCCGGCATAGGCCACGGCGGGAACGGCAACCAGCGCGGAAAGCCAGTAGAACAGCACGCGCGCCTCGCCCTCGACACCCGACCAGATCGCCTCGGAGAAGAACATGGTGTGGGCGGTGGCGAAGCCCGCGACGGCGAGGGCCGAGACCAGTTCGCGCAGGGCCGGGTCCCTGCCGGTCGTGTCACGCGGATCGAGCGGGTGGTTGCGATAGCCGCTGCGCTCCACCACGAGCGGCATTCCGGCAAGGTCCGCACCGGCATCGAAATCGATCTGGACGCGCCGGCTGCCCAGGTTGACCCGGGCCGCACGAACGCCGGGCAGGCCGGAAAGCGCGCCCTCGATCGTGGCGATGCAGGTGGCGCAGTATGCGTCGGGTACGGCCAGGCAAATGCGGCGGGTGCCGTCCGGGCCCGGCTCGACGAATTCCTCGAGCGGAAAGGCGTCGCTGGTCCCGGCCAGGCTCATTTCACGGTGATCCGCGTTTCGCGCTCGACCACGCCAAGCGCGGTTGGCGCCGTGGTGATGACCACGTCCCACACGCCTGGCGCCAGCGCGATCCGGCCCTCGTAGCCCAGTCGAGTGGGCTCGAGGGGAACGGTCGCATCGTCGTGCCCGCCCACCGGGCGGTGGACGAAGGCCCGCACCTCGGAAAGCGCCAGTGGCCGGCCGTTTCCAGTCGCTTCCAGCAGCAGCGTGCCATCCGTATAGGTGATGGCGAAGGCCCAGCCGGCAATGCGCTGGTCGTCGATGTCGTCCGCCTTGTCCTGGAATTGCTGGCTGGCGACATAGCTGTTCTGTACCACCAGGCCCGTCCAGGTCCGCGATGCGGACACGGCCATGAGCGTATTGACGGCGATGATGACGCCGAAGAACGCCACCATGATCAGCAGCATGTGCCGCCCGGTAAACTCGCGGACCCGTGCCTCGGTCATGGTGCTTCCTCCGGTGCCTCGAACCGCACCGCCGCGGCGGCCGTGGCGGCGCCGTCTTCCGAGGTGACGATCATGTTGAAATCGGTCTGCGGGGTGAGCCCTTCGACGGGCGAGCGGACATAGACCCGCAGCGGCAGCACGATGTCGGGCTCGACGCTGACGCGCAGTTCGCGCGTGCCCTCGGTGGCGAGGCCCGGCCCGGTCATGGTCGCGCCCGGCAGGCCCTCCAGCGTCAGCACCAGGTCGCGCGGCTGGGTGGTCATGTTGAGCACCTTGACGTCGTAGCCGTTCTGGATCGAGCCATCGGCCAGCATCACATAGAGCGGGTTGCGGTCATGCAGCACGTTGATCCCGATGCTGGGCCGCAGCGAAAGTGCCGTCAGCATGGCCAGGCCGATGGCGGCCCAGACCAGGAAATAGACCAGGGTGCGCGGCCGCAGGACCGATCGCCAGCCGGTCGTCCGGATGGCATCGACGAAGCCGCCCCCAGCCCTGCGGATGCGATCGGGGTGAATGGAGCCATCCGCATCCTGCGCCAGCGCCATGTTGGTGCTGTAGTCGCTGAGCGTCGCGTAGGAGATCAGCCCCTGCTCCCGTCCCAGCTTGTCCATCACGCTGTCGCAGGCATCGATGCAGAGCGCGCAGGTGATGCATTCGAGCTGCTGGCCGTCGCGGATGTCGATGCCCATCGGGCAAACCGCCACGCAGGCATTGCAGTCGACGCAGTCGCCGGCGGGCCTCGCCGCCGTGACCTTTTTGGACGCCTTGCCGCGGGGTTCGCCGCGCCAGTCGTTATAGGTGACCGTGAGCGAATGCTCGTCCAGCATGGCCGCCTGGATGCGCGGCCAGGGGCACATATAGGTGCAGACCTGCTCGC
>CAMLOA010000410.1 GCA_946481445.1 uncultured Devosia sp.
GTCTGCTCCTCAAATAGTCCATATCTGGACAAAACGCAATAACTGGACAGATAGCCCTCTCAACCACGTCCGGTATCAGCCCCGGTCCGCAGTGGTCGAGCAGAAGGCGAAACACGCACTTTGCGGGGTTCCTTGACTAAGGAACCACTGTTCTCTTATTTAGAGACCACTGGTTTCTTATCAAGGATGAATCTCATGACCTATTCCGAACACGATATTCCCGACCTTTCCGGCAAGACCGCTGTTGTCACCGGCGCCACGGGCGGTCTCGGCTACGAGACTGCCCGAATGCTCGCCGAACACGGCGCCCGCGTCATCCTCGTTGGTCGCAATGCCGGCAAGGGCTCGGAAGCGCTCAAGGGCATCCGAGCCACAGCCCCCGGGGCCGATATCGCCTTTGAAAAAGTCGACCTGGGCAGTCTTGCCTCGGTCGCCGCCTTCGGCGACCGCCTCAATGACGCCGGCAGGCCCATCGACATCCTGGTGAACAATGCCGGCGTCATGACACCCCCGACGCGCCAGACCACCAGCGACGGGTTCGAGCTGCAGTTCGGCACCAACTATCTGAGCCATTTTGCGCTGACGGCACGCCTGATGCCGGCGCTGGCGGCGTCGCGCAGCGCCCGCGTCGTGTCGCTGTCCAGCGTCGCGGCCCGGCAGGGCGCAATCGACTTCTCCAACCTGCAGTCGGAACACTACCGGCCCATGGCCGCTTACAGCCAGAGCAAGCTGGCCTGCCTGATGTTCGGTTTCGAGCTGCAGCGCCGGAGCGCAAGCCATGGCTGGGGCGTCACCAGCACGGTGGCGCATCCGGGCATCGCGCGCACCGACCTGATCGTCAACGGCATGGGCGCGACGAGCCCGGCGGCCTATGTGCGGCGCTACATGTCGTTCCTGTTCGCCCCCGTGGCGCAGGCCGCCCTGCCGACCCTGTTCGCAGCGACGGCACCCGACGCTGTTGGAGGCGGCTACTATGGCCCAAAGGGCATGCAGGAGATCCGCGGCAGGGTTGGCGTGGCCCGGACCCCGGAGGCTGCGCTCGATAAGGCCGTGGCCCGCCGGCTGTGGGATATTTCGGAGGAACTGTCCGGGGTGAGCTTTCCTCGCGCTGCCGTCCCGGCATAGATTGGACGGATGAGTGCTGCGCCAGTTTTTCAGCGGGCCCGCAAGCCCGAAGAAATCAACCTCCGCCGCGAACAACTGCTCGCGGCGGCGGCTGAACTCTTTGACTCGCAAGGTCCGCAAGGCGCCGGCCTGAACGCCATCGCCGCCAAGGCCGGCTTCACCAAGTCCAATGTCTACCGCTATTTCGAAAGCCGCGAGCAGGTCCTGCTCGAGCTCTTCCTGGCTGAGTTCACCGCCCTGATCGATGCTGCCGTCGAGGCGATGCAGGCTGTCCCGCTCGGCAACAGCGAAGCACTGGCCGAGGCCATCACCCATTGCTTCATGGCGCGCCCGCGCTGTTGCGCGCTGATCTCCATTCTGGCCAGCACGCTGGAGCAGAATGTGTCGGAAGCCACCATCGCCGATACCAAGACGCAGATGGCGAACCAGAATGCCCGCATCGTCTCCGCCGTCTCGGCGCGCCTGCCGACAGCCAGCCCTGCCGACTGCGGCTGGGCCATCGCCATGATCGGCTCGCTCGTGGCAGGCATGTGGCCGGGGGCTCATCCCCCGCCGGCGGGCGTCGCCGTTCTGTCCCGCCCCGAATTTGCACATATGCGTATCGATGTCGGCCGTGATCTCAAGCGGGCCGCGACCGCATTGCTGCAAAGTATCGCCTAGCTATCCCTCGCGCTTGACCACTTCCGGGATCAGCCCCTTGGGGGCAAATCTCAGCGCGACGGTGATGACGAGGCCCAACACGAAGACGCGCATCTGCGCCGAGCGCGATTCGATCTCGGGAATGGCACCCCAGCCGATATTGGTCGACCACAGGCTGACATAGTCGAAGATCAGTTTGGACAGTGGCTCGGAAATGACCCAGACCAGCCAGATCAGGATGGCGCCGAACATGGCGCCCCAATTATTGCCGGCGCCGCCCACGATGATCATCACCCAGATCAGGAAGGTGTGGTTGATCGGCTGGTAGCTCGATGGATCATAGATCTGCACGAAGCTCACGAGCATCGCGCCGCCAATGCCCATCAGCACCGAGCCGAACACGAAGATTTCGAGCTGGCGGGCGGTGACATTCTTGCCCATGGAAGCCGCCGCGATGTGATTGTCGCGGATGGCGCGCATCATGCGGCCCCAGGGGCCGGAATAGGCGCGCGAAATCAGCCACAGCGCCAGGGCCAGCACCACCAGCGCCAGCAGCAGGTAGAAGCCGCGCGCCTGCAGCAGGGCCGAGGACGGATTGGCCGGATTGAGCTCCTGCGGCAAGGGGGTCGGCCACGGAATGGGCGAAACGGTCAGCGTGCCGCGGGTCAGCCAGTCCATGTTCTTGATCAGCGCCCGGATGATTTCGGAAATGCCGATCGTGGCAATGGCCAGGTAATCGGTCCGCAGGCCCAGGGCGACCTTGCCCACGATATAGGCGACCACGGCTGCCAGAACGCCGCCGAACAGCCAGCCCAGAACGGGGTGGGCGCCCAGCCCGCCGACGAAGCCGGCATTGGCCTCGATATAGGCCGCCGCGGGATCGATCTGGCTGCGGTAGATGCAATAGGCGGCGAACCAGGCCACCACGGTCAGCACCGTCTTCCACCGGCCGGTGACGCCGATGCGGCCGCTCTGTCGGGCGCCGATGACCAGCAGCGCGCCGGCACCGAAGGCGAGCAGGGCCCGCCCCAGCATCCACGGCCCATCGGAGCCCCAGAACTGCGCATTGACGGGATAGGAAATGAAGGTCACGGCAAAGCCGCCCAGCATCAGGAAGCCCATGATGCCGAAGTTGAACAGCCCGCCATAGCCCCACTGGATGTTGAGGCCCAGCGCGATCAGCGCATAGGCGGCCGCCTCGATGAGCCGGGAGCTCGTGAACGGCATGCCCAAGGCCCAGCCGATGGCCAGGATCAGCACGAACAGGCCCGCAAAC
>CAMLOA010000411.1 GCA_946481445.1 uncultured Devosia sp.
CACAACGATCTTGCGGACCCGATCAGCGACATCGCTCATATTTGACTTCCCTTTTCGAAATCGAGGTTTCGTTTCGCTTCTTATTGGCGCAGTGCCAAATCTTCAAGCACCGTGTTGGCTGACTAAACGGCAATGTAGGCGCGCTTTCGGGCGCCCGCAAGGCAGACAGCCAAGTCCGACAGCGGCGGCGAGTATCACACTCTCGGCCATTCCGCCATAAGCCACCCGCCCGGTTTTCAACGGGTTTTCACCCATCAGACCATCGCCATACCGCCATTGACGTTGAGCGTATGCCCGGTGATGTAGGCGGCCGCGTCGCTGGCGAGGAAGACCGCGCAGGCTGCCACTTCCCCGGCCGTACCCAGCCGGCCGGCGGGAATGGTGGAGAGGATCGCGTCGCGCTGCTTGTCGTTGAGCTCGTCGGTCATGGCCGAGGCAATGAAGCCGGGCGCAATGGAATTGACGGTAATGTTGCGGCTGGCCACTTCATGGGCCAGCGCCTTGTTCATGCCGATCAGGCCCGCCTTGGAGGCGGCATAGTTGCCCTGCCCGGGATTGCCCATGACGCCCACGACCGACGAGATGCCGATGATGCGGCCGAAGCGCTGCTTCATCATCCCGCGCAGCACGGCGCGGTTGAGGTGGAAGGCGGCGGTGAGGTTGACGGCAATGACCTCATCCCATTCCTCGTCCTTCATGCGCATGAACAGGTTGTCGCGGGTCATGCCGGCATTGTTGACCAGAATGTCGAGGCCACCCATCGCGGCTTCGGCGGCCGGAACGAGCTTGTCGACCTCGTCGAGCTTGCTGAGATTGGCGGGAAGGATCGGGCAATCCTTGCCGATGGCCGCGGCAGTTTCCTCCAGTGCGCCGACGCGGGTGCCTGAAAGGGCGACGGTGGCGCCGGCAGCGGCGAGTGCCTTGGCGATCTCGCGGCCAATGCCACCGCTCGCGCCGGTTACCAGCGCGCGTTTGCCAGTCAGATCAAACATTTAGTACTCCCCCACGGAGATTGTGATTCAAGTCCTTGCCGGCTTGATTCAGGATCTTAAGACGTCAGTTCAGCCACGAAGGCGTCGATATCTGCGGGTGAGCCGACCGCAGTGCCGGTCAGGTCGCCGTTGATGCGTTTTGCCAGGCCGGTCAAGACCTTGCCAGTGCCAAGTTCAGCCAGATTGGTCACTCCACCCTCGGTCGCCAGCCAGGTGACGCTTTCGGTCCAGCGCACGACACCGGTGACCTGCTCGACCAGGCGCTGGCGGATTTCGGCCGGATCGGAAATTGGGCGGGCCAGGACATTGGCCACCAACGGCACGACGGGTGCCTGCATGGCCACTTCGGACAGCGCCGAAGCCATGGCCTCGGCGGCGGGCTGCATCAGCGAGCAGTGGAACGGGGCGCTTACCGGCAGCAGCAGGGCCCGCTTGGCCCCCTTGCCCTTGGCGATCTCAACGGCGCGCTCGACCGCCGCGGTGGCACCCGAGACCACGACCTGGCCGGGCGCATTGTCGTTGGCGACATCGCAAACCTCGCCCTGCGCCGCCTCCGCCGCAACGGCGCGTGCCGTCTCCACATCGAGACCAAGCAGGGCCGCCATGGTGCCATGGCCGACCGGAACGGCCTTCTGCATGGCCTGGCCGCGGGTGCGCAGCAGGCGCGCCGTGTCGGCAAGGGTGAACGTGCCGGCAGCGCAGAGGGCGGAATATTCGCCCAGCGAGTGGCCGGCCACATAGGCGGCATGATCGGCGATGCGGACGCCCTTCGATTCCAGCACCCGGACGACTGCAACGCTCACGGCCATGAGGGCCGGCTGGGCATTTTCGGTGAGGCGCAGGATATCCTCGGGGCCTTCGAACATGATCGCAGAGAGGCGCTGGCCAAGGGCCTCGTCGACCTCCTGGAACACGGCGCGGGCTTCGGGATAGGCAGAGGCCAGATCCTTGCCCATGCCCACGGCCTGGCTGCCCTGACCGGGAAAGGTGAATGCGCGGCGGGTCATGGTGGCCTCCATCTATACGTCCGCAGAAGACGGCTTCTGTCACCGCAGGATCGCGGCGGTTTGTTGACCGCCAAGCTACGCCAGTCGGCGGAGGGGGTGCAAGTTTGCTGCCGAATGCCCCTCGCAAGGCCGCCGAGTCAAGGGGACGGTTTTTGCCGAATGCGTTTTACTCCGCTTCCGGAGAGGCGTATTTTCGACCGGTGACGGGTTCTCAGAAAGGGAGGAAACGATGCTTTCAGGTCACCGTGCCTATGCAACCATCCCGGCTGCAGACATGAACCGCGCGAAATCCTGGTACAAGGACAAGCTCGGGCTGACACCCGCAATGGAAGACGAGATGGGCTGCATGTATCATGTCGGCCAAGGTTCGAGCTTCCTGCTCTACCCGACGCCCAATGCCGGCAAGGCCCCGACTACGCTGCTCTCCTTCCAGACCGACGACGTCGCGGCAGAAGTGGCCGACCTTCGCCGGCATGGCGTGACGTTCGAAGAATACGACATGCCCGGGCTCAAGACGGTCGGTGGCGTGGCCACGATCGGCAAGTTCCATGCTGCCTGGTTCAAGGATTCGGAAGGCAACATCCTGGCCGTGGGCGACGAGCCCAACTGACCCATAGTGTGAGCCGGACTGCGTTCCATCCGCCCGGCTCGTCTACATTTCCGCTTGATCTTGCGGCCGATTGCACCTATAGCCGCGCCAGCAATTCGTTTGGCCGGGGGCTGAACGGAGGGTTTGCCGTTTGGAATGAACGGCGAATAGGGCTTGAAAGCCCGGCCTCCCGTGTTCCCGCTCTTTGCAAGACTGCTTTGACGCCCTTCCCGGCTTCAAGGAGGCTCCGCGCCAGGCATTGCCCACGTTTGAACCACGAAGGAAGGCGCATACATGGCCCTCTACGAACATATCTACCTGGCCCGCCAGGACGTGTCCCAGCAGCAGGTTGAAGAGCTGACCGCTCAGCTCACCGAAGTGCTGGCACAGGGTGGCGGCAAGGTCACCAAGAACGAATACTGGGGCCTCAAGGGCCTCTCCTACCGCA
>CAMLOA010000412.1 GCA_946481445.1 uncultured Devosia sp.
CGGCCAGATCCGCGCATAGCTTTCGCGCTCCCGCACGATGACCACGATCTGCATCGCGCCCACCCCCACGGCGGCAATGCCCACCAGCACAGACATGAAGGTGACGGTGAAGATCGTGGCCAGCAGCGGACTGATGAGGATGAGCACACCAAGGATGAGCGAGAGCGCGTTCGAAACGACGTCAAACCAGTAGTTCCCCGATTTGCCGCCGCCAAAAGTCAGGCTCCACAGCCCCAGCGCACCGTCCACGATCAGCAGGATGCCGCCCGCCAGCACGAGGATGGTCAGCGCCTCTGTGGGCCAGATGATCGCATAGAGCCCGGCGAGCAGCATCAGCAGCCCCCGCAAGCCCGTCGCCAGCGCAAACCGCCGCTTGGTTTCAGCCGATACCGCCATGCAAGCCTCCTTCGCGGCGCACATCGCCGCTGTCGTGTGAGATTAAGCCACTGGTGCGGCTTGCCAAGATACCTCGGCTGGCAAAGGTCAGCTCAGCGCCGCGCGGACCCGGCCGCTGGCTTTGCCGAAGTCGATGCGGCCCGGATAATCTGCCTTGAGCTGAGCGATGACCTTGCCCATGTCCTTGGCACCGTCGGCACCCGTTTTCGCGATCGTCGCGCGAATGGCGGCCTCGACCTCGTCTTCGGTCAGCGCCTTGGGCAGGAATTCGTTGAGGATGTCGATCTCCTCCTTTTCCACCGTGGCGAGGTCTACACGGCCTGCCTGGGCATAGATGGCAAAGCTTTCCTCGCGCTGCTTGACCATCTTCTGGACGATGGCGAGGATTTCCTCGTTGGTCGCCGGTCCGCGGTTTTCGGTGCGGATCGCGATATCCTTGTCCTTGATCGCCGCGTTGATCGCCCGCAGCGTCGCCGTGCGGCGCTGGTCACGCGCCTTGAGGGCTTCCTTGAGACCTTCGCTGATCTGGTCGCGCATGGGATTTTCTTCCTCTTGCTATGCATCTTGCCGCCCCCATATAGGCACAGAAAGCGGCCCTCGCCACTTGCGCTGGCCGTCTTCGCCTTCTAAGGAGAGGCCTCAATCAACATCGCCGCGCGTGAAGCCGAAGAGTCGTGAGGACCTTTCGGGTCTGCGCGCGACCACGCAACAAACCTGGAGGCCCACCGTGACCGGCTGGCAGCAATCCCCCGCGACCGCAGTTCTCATCCTCGCTGACGGAACGCGCCTGGAAGGCCGCGGCATCGGCGCCGTCGGGCATGCAGCCGGCGAAGTCTGCTTCAACACGGCCATGACCGGCTACCAGGAAGTGCTGACCGACCCCTCCTATGCGGGCCAGATCATCACCTTCACCTTCCCCCATATCGGCAATGTGGGCACCAATGACGAGGACATCGAGACGGTCAATATGGCTGCCTTGTCCGGCGTCCGTGGCGTCGTGCTCAAGGCCGACATCACCAACCCGTCCAATTATCGTGCGGCCGAAAAGCTCGATGCCTGGCTCAAGAAGCGCAACATTATCGGCATCGCCGGCATCGACACCCGGGCCCTGACCGCGCAGATTCGCGAGCATGGCATGCCCAATGGCGTCATCGCCCACGAGCCGACGGGTCTGTTCGACGAAGGGTCGATCCAGGCCGAACTCAAGGCATTTCCGGGCCTTGAAGGGCTCGATCTCGCCAAGGAAGTCACCACCGCGCAGACCTATCACTGGGACCAGACCGGCTGGCAGTGGGGCAAGGGCTACGGCAAGGTCGAGAACCCCGACTTCCACATCGTGGCCATCGATTTCGGCGCCAAGCGCAACATCCTGCGTTGCCTGGCGGACCAGGGCGCCCGGGTGACGGTGGTTCCGGCCACGGCAACGGCGGCCGATGTGCTGGCGCACAATCCGGATGGCATCTTCCTCAGCAACGGTCCCGGGGACCCGGCGGCAACCGGCGCTTACGCAGTGCCCACCATCCAGAAGCTGATGGAAACCGGCAAGCCCGTTTTCGGCATCTGCCTCGGTCACCAGCTCCTGGGGATCGCCCTGGGCGGCAAGACATCAAAGATGCATCAAGGGCACCACGGGGCCAATCACCCCGTCAAGGACCTGACCACCGGCAAGGTCGAGATCACCTCGATGAATCATGGCTTTGCCGTGGATTCGGAGAGCCTGCCGTCCGGCGTGACCCAGACGCATATCTCCCTGTTCGATGGCTCCAATGCCGGCCTCGCCGTAGAGGGCAAGCCGATCTTCTCGGTGCAGTACCACCCCGAAGCCAGCCCGGGCCCGCGCGACAGCCACTATCTGTTCACCCGCTTCCTCAACCACGTGCGGGCACAGAAGGGTATGGACCTCAAGCCGGAACACAAGCCGGCCGCGGCGTGAGGCACGACGCTGCGGCAGGCGGCAAGCCCTCAGCTCGCCGCGCCCAGGCGCTCCATTCGGCATGAGCCCGCGGCGGGAACGGCATAGCCGGCATCAAACCCCTTTTTGAGGGCGTCCACGCCCGGCTGCGTATAGGTCTCGGGAATGCGCAGCCCGCGCGACGGCATGCTGGCAATGTCCTGCCCGACGTCGCGCGACTGGATGGCGCGAACCATGGCCGGATCGTCGAACAGCTTTTCCAGACCAGCCCACTTGGTCCAGGCCCCGGCGTAGCACGCGGCCTGCATGGCCAGGTTCAGCTCCTGGGCAAGGATCACCGTCTCGTCGGCCCGGTCTTCCCAGATGGCCAGGGCGCGCTGCACGTGATGGCCATAGGCGCGGGCAATGAGATAGCCCTCGACCTTGTGGCCCTGCTCCGGAAACGCCGCCACCAGTTCGGCGTAACGCGCCATATCGACATAGATCGCCATCTCGTCCGGGCAATAGAACACGCCAAGTTCGGACCCGGCCATGCCGCAGCCCAGTTCCCGGCTGGAGCCAACGACCTTGAGCGCCACGGGCGGATAGTTGACCGAGGCCTGGCGGAAGGCACGCGTCCAGAACCCATCAGCTTCGCGACTGACCGCGCCAACCAGTTCGGACGGACCGTCCTCCTCACCTTGCGCTATGGCCTCGAGCGCCGTCAGCGTCGTGTGCGGCAG
>CAMLOA010000413.1 GCA_946481445.1 uncultured Devosia sp.
AAGGCCGCGGTCGAGCCGATCACCAGCATCGAGGATCCGCGTGCCGAGGTATTCGGCCAGGCGCTGGGCGATGTGCTGTTCGATCTGGCCATCCAGGTGGTGCGCGACGGGGAAGGGGCCACCAAGCAGGTCTCGGTGCATGTCGAGGGCGCCACGTCCAATGCCTCGGCCTTCCGCATCGCCAAGGCCATTGCCGACTCGCCGCTGGTCAAGACGGCCATTGCCGGGGAGGACGCCAATTGGGGCCGGGTGGTCATGGCGGTGGGCAAGGCCGGCGAGCCTGCCGATCGCGACAAGCTGTCCATCCGCTTCGGCGACCTGCTGGTGGCCAAGGATGGCGAGCGCGCCGCCGGCTATGACGAGGCCGCCACCAGCGCCTACATGAAGGGCGAGGACCTGGAACTGACCGTCAGCCTCGGCCTCGGCGAGGGCCGCGCCACGGTCTATACCTGCGACCTCACCCATGGCTACATCACCATCAATGGCGACTACCGGAGCTGACATGACGCTCCCCGACATGGAGGCCTTCGAACGGGCCGGGCTCAAGGCCTGGCCCGGCATCGAGGTGGAATGGGACGGTGATTGGGTGCGCCGCGCCGCGGGCGGCTACACCAAGCGCGCCAATTCGCTGCAATGCTTCGACCCGGCCGATGGCGAGGATGCCGGCGCCCGGCTCGCCGCGGCGATCGACTGGTTCGGGGGGCGCGGCATTCCACCCGTGGTCCGGACCACGCCGCTGCAGAGCCCGGCGCTGGGCGCCGTGCTCGATGCGCAGGGCTGGGCCACGATCGACCGCAGCCATCTCTACGCCATGGCGCTGGGCGAGCACGAGCCCGACCGCGAGGGCAGGATCATGCCGCTGCTCGATCCTGCCTTCCTGGCCGCCCAGCAGGCCCTGCAGGGTTACGGGGATATCCAGATCGCGCGCATGAAGGCGCTGCTCTCCGTCATGGCCGTGCCGGCGGCGGGCATTGTCGTCTATCGCGAGGGCACGGCCGTCGCCTCGGGGCTGATGGCCGTGGCCGACGGCATTGTCATCACGGGCAATGTCATTGCCGACCGCACGCGGCGGCGCCAGGGCCTGGGCGGCGCGATGATGCGCACGGGGCTGGCCTGGGCCAGGAGCGAGGGGGCAACCATAGCCGCACTCAATGTCCAGGCCGACAATCCGGCCGGGCAGGCCCTCTATGCCTCGCTCGGCTATACCCGCCAGTATGACTATACCTATCGCGTCATGGGGGCGGCATGAGCGAGGCCAGGCTGCTGCTTGTCGTGGCCGTGGCGCTGGTCGATGCCGACCGGCGCGTGCTGATCGCCCAGCGGCCAGCGGGCAAGGCCATGGCGGGCCTGTGGGAATTTCCGGGCGGCAAGGTCGAGCCGGGCGAGACCCCCGAGGCCGCCCTCATCCGTGAACTGGCCGAAGAGCTGGGGATTTCGACCAAACAGGCCTGTCTGGCGCCGGTCACCTTCGCCAGTCACTCTTACGAGAATTTTCACCTGTTGATGCCACTTTACGCCTGCCGGAAATGGCAAGGCGTCCCGCAGGCCCGCGAGCATGCGGCGCTCAAATGGGTGCGTCCGCAGGCGCTGCGCGACTATCCCATGCCTCCGGCGGACGAACCGTTGATCGCGGCGCTCTGCGATCTGCTCTAGGGGTTGGTGGATCAGGCGGGGACGCGCATGTCGGCACAGGAAATCGGCAGGTTCCTCAGGGACGAAAGCGGTGCCACGGCGATCGAATACGCCTTGCTGGGCACGCTGGTGGCGGTGGCCATTGCCGGCAGTTTTGCCGTTCTGGGCAACAGCCTGATCGAATTGTTCAACCAGCGCACCGCCAACGTCATCGCCGACCAGACCGCGATCCTCAGCGACTAGTCACTGCAGCACCACGACCTTGTACTTCTGCCCGGCCACCAGCGGGTCGCCGGGATAGAGGTTGTTGATGATGTAGAACAGCTCGGGCCCGCGCGTCAGCCCGGACATCTGCCGGGCCAGCGAATCGGCGGTGTCGGACGCCTTGGCGGTGACGATGCGGATGGCCACCTTGCGGATGGTGCTGAGATCGGCGGCCTGGGTGCGGCGGAAGCTTTCCAGCGTCGCTTCGGCGCCCTGCTGGAAGCGGGCGCTGTCCGCCTTGGCCGCGAAGATGAAGCGGTAGACCTGCCCGTCCAGCCGCATCACCGAGACGCGGAAGAACCACTGGTCGGTCTGGGCCAGGCCCGATGCCGTCTCGATGCCGTTGACGGTGCCGGAGGTGACCGTCTCGGCCTTGAGTCCGGCAATCCAGCCCGATTTCAGGTAGTCGGCCAGCGGCACGCTGGGCTGCACGTCGGCGCTGTCGAAGCGGACCGCTTCGCCATCACCGGCAACGCCCACCACCGCGCTCTGCGAATTCTGCAGCGTATAGCCGGCCGGCACGGTGAAGGTGAACTTGGAGGCCGGATGCACGAAGCGCCGGCCCACGATGGATCCCTGCGCCGGGCTGTCGCCGAAGGTGAGGCCGGAAATGGCTTCGAGATAACCGTCGCGATCGGTCTCGCCCACCGAATTCTGCCCGAACATGGCGCGGGCCGTGTCCAGCGCCTTCTGGATGCGCGCCGGCGTGGACGGATGGGATGACAGGAAGCCGTCATCGGGTCCGCCATCCCCGGCGGAAAAGGCGGCGAAGCGGCTCATGACGCCCAGGAACCGGGCCGCTGCCTGCGCGTCATACCCCGCCTTGCCCGCGAACTTGATGCCTTCGCGGTCGGCTTCAAGCTCCTGGCTCTGACCGAAGGCGGCCATGGATTCGCGGGTGCGGTTGGCGATGGCGTCGGTCGAGGTGTCGCCGCCGAAGACCCCGGTAATCACCCGGTCCACGATTTCGGTCGTGCGGGTGCGGTCGGTGCGGGCGCGGGCATGGCGCAGCGTCACATGGGCGATTTCATGGGCCAGCACGGCGGCCAGCTCGCTCGTGTCCGATGCCAGCGCCAGCAGGCCGCGCGTCACATAGACATAGCCGCCCGGCAGGGCGAAGGCGTTGAC
>CAMLOA010000414.1 GCA_946481445.1 uncultured Devosia sp.
TGGACCAGACCCCGATCAACCTGCTCGAGATCAAGGATCTCAAGAAGACCTTTTCCATCACCGGAGGACTGTTCAGCCGGGCGCTGACGCTGACGGCGCTGGAGAACATCAATTTCAGCATCCGTCAGGGCGAGACGCTGGGCATTGTGGGGGAAAGCGGTTGCGGCAAGTCCACGCTCGGCCGCTGCATCCTGCAGCTGATTAGCCCCGATGAGGGCCAGGTACTCTGGCTGGGCCAGGACCTGACGCGCGTGCCGGCCGAGGAAATGCGCCGGCGCCGGGCCGACCTGCAGATCATTTTCCAGGACCCGCTGGCCTCGCTCAACCCCCGCATGACCGTGGGCGAGATCATCTCCGATCCGCTGCGCACGCTGCGGCCGGAAATGAGCAAGGAAGAGCGCCGCGCCCGGGTGCTCAGGACCATGGAGGCCGTGGGCCTGCTGCCCGAGATGATCAACCGCTATCCGCACGAATTCTCGGGCGGACAGGCGCAGCGCATCGGCATTGCCCGGGCGCTGATCACCGAGCCCAAGCTCATCGTCTGCGACGAGCCGGTCTCCGCACTGGACGTCTCCATCCAGGCACAGATCCTCAACCTGCTGGCCGAGCTCAAGGACGAGTTCGGGCTGACGCTGATCTTCATCTCGCACAATCTGAGCGTCGTGCGGCATGTGTCGGATCGCATACTGGTGCTGTATCTGGGCCGCATTGTCGAACTGGCGAGTGGGGACGAGATCTACGAGGACCCGAAGCACCCCTATACGCGGGCGCTGCTCACGGCGGTGCCGATCCCCGATCCCAAGCTGGCGCGACAACGCAATATCGACGCGCTCAAGGGCGAAATTCCCTCGCCGATCAATCCGCCGTCCGGGTGCACGTTCCGGACGCGGTGTCGTTTCGCCCAGCCCTATTGCGCCGAAAAGCGCCCGCCGATCGAAACCATCGAAGGCGGCCGGCTGGTGGCCTGCCACCGCTGGCGTGAGATCGAGGTGCCGCAGGAGGCCGTGCTCGGCGCCTAATCCGGCAATGTCTGGTAGGCCCGCGCTATGGTGCGGGCCATTTCAGCCATGTCGGCCTCTGGCATGACGAGCACCCCGTGCTCGGCCATCAGCGCGTGGAACTGCTGCTGCTCATAGGGAATGCCCCTGGGAAGCGGAACGACGTGGAAATGCACGTGCCGGTTGCCCTGCTGGCTGCCCAGCGACAGCACGTAGATGCGCTCGGCGTCAAAGACCTGCCTGAGTGCGCGGGATAGCCTGTGCACCTTGGCCTGCAGCCGCAGATAGGCCGCTTCGCCCAGTTCCTCCGACACATCCTCGATATGGGCCTTGGGGCAGACCAAGGCATATCCGGGCTGGGTCGGATATTTGCTGAGGAAGGCGATATGGTCGTCGTCCTCGACAATGACGTGGTGGGCATAGGCCGGGTTGCCGGCGACCAGCTCGCATATGAAGCAGGGACCGGAGCGGGTGCGCGCCACCAGCTTGGCGAGATCGAACGGTTCACGCATTCTGACGGCCTCCGATTGCGCCGATGACAACACTAGCGGGCATGCGGTCATGCCTAGTTAACGGCCGCCCGGCGGCCCATGTGGGAAACCCTGCAACGCGGCGCAAATCGTGGGCAAAGGCGCGTTGACAGGGCAGGGCAATTTCCCTATGTATGCGCCCAAGTTTCCGGGCGCTTATGCGCCCCTTTTGTTTGACCAAGGAATCGACCGATGAAGATCCGCAACTCGCTGAAGGCGCTGATGACTCGCCACCGCGCGAACAAGCTCGTCCGCCGTCGCGGCCGGGTTTACATCATCAACAAGGTGGACAAGCGCTACAAGGCCCGCCAGGGCTGAGCCTTTCCCTTGCAGATTGATTTGCAAAGCCCGCGAAAGCGGGCTTTGTTGTTTTGGCCATGGCGGCAGGAGGAGGCGCGATGCGGCGCTCCCACACCATAAGCCTCTCCATCGACTGCCCTGTCGACGAGGCCTATGCCTATCTGGCCAAACCGGTGAACTTCCAGTACTGGGCCGCCGTGGAGCCGGGAACGCTCCGTCCGCTGGACAATGGCGACTGGGCGGCCGAGACCCCCTTCGGCTTCCGCCATATCCGCTTCTGCGCCGTCAATGCCCTTGGCGTGCTCGACCATGCCATCTTCGTTCCGGGCGGCGAGGTGCTGTTCACGCCGATGCGTGTCGTGCCCAATGACGAGGGCACGGAACTCACCTTCACCTTCTTTCGCCGGGAGGGCATGGACGATGCACAGTTTGCCTCGACCGTGGAATGGATCATGACCGACTTCCTCGCGCTCAAGAGCCTGCTGGAGGCGCGGGCACGAGCCTGATCGGCCTTGCAAAGTTGATCAATATCAGCAAGTTAAGCGACCAAGGCAGGAAGGTGCAATCCATGCTCAAGTCGCGAACGCTGACCGTGCAGATCGCACGGCCGGTGGCCGAGGTCTACCGGTTCCTGGTGGATCCGGCAAATTTGACCGAATGGACCATGGTCGAGAATGGCCGCCCCGAGCATGATAAGGGGCCCCTCGTCTGGTCTTTCGACGGGCCGCGCGGGCGCGTCATGGCCCGCTTCACGCTGCCCAATCCGTATCACGTCCTCGACTATACGCTGGCCTCGGGGGAAACCATGACCCACTCAGCCCATGTCCGGCTGATCGCCAATGGTGAGGGCACCGAGCTGACACATACGTCGGTGCAGCAGCCAGGCATTTCCGAAGAGGCCTTCGCTTCGGAAGAGGAATGGCTCATGTCGGACCTACTGGTGCTCAAGACCCTGCTCGAAGCCACGGGCTGACGAAAAACCCCGCCGTTTGTGCGGCGGGGTTGGCAGGCCTGTTGCAAGCGCGGCGGCGTCAGCTGGAGCCGGCGCCGTCCTGGCGAACGAAGGCAATGCGCAGCATGTTGGTGGCGCCGGGCGTGCCCAGGGGCACGCCGGCGGTGATGGCGATGCGGTCGCCGGGGCGGGCAAAGCCTTCCTGATAGGCGATGACGCAGGCGCGAT
>CAMLOA010000415.1 GCA_946481445.1 uncultured Devosia sp.
CAGGCAATGCCCCAAGGACCCTCGGCCATCAGCTGCGCCACAAAGGGGCTGACCGTCTCGAAGCTGGGCAGGAACATGGTCCAGGCCCAGATCAGGAAGCCGATAAAGACCCCGCTGGCCGCTCCGCGCAGCGAGGCCTCGCGCCAGTAGAGCCCCGCCATGATGGCCGGCAGGAACTGCGCGACCCCGGCAAAGGAAATGAGCCCGATCGGGGCAAGGGCGTCGCTGTCTCCTGTGAGCGAGAAATAGAAGAAGCCCAGGATCAGGATGAGCGCAATCGAGATACGCCGGCTCATCAGCAGCATCCGGGTGACGCCGCGCCCGTCCCGCTGGCCCACGCCGCTCGACGTCCGCAGCACGATGGGCATGATGATGTGGTTGGACACCATGATCGACAGGGCGATCGACGCCACGATGATCATCGAAGTCGCCGACGAGAAGCCACCAATGAATGCGAAGAGCGCCAGGCCGTCCTGCCCGGCCGCCAGCGGCAGGGTCAGCACGAACATGTCGGGGTTGGAGCCCGCCGGCATGGTGGTGAGCCCATAGAGCGCGATGGGCACCGTGAAGACGCTCATCAGCAGCAGATAGGCAGGAAAGGCCCATCCGGCAGTGCGCAGGTGGTTTTCGTTGGAGTTCTCCACCACCGTGATCTGGAACTGGCGCGGCAGGCAGATGATGGCGGCCGCCGACAGGATGGTCATGGCCAGCCAGCGCGCACCGAACGTGTCCTCGGAATAGACCTCTATGCCCGCCGCGACCGCCTTGTCGTAGATGGCCTCGAAGCCCCCTCCCAATCCGAAAGTCACGAAGATGCCGACCGCCAGAAGCGCCGCCAGCTTGACCACGGCCTCGAAGGCAATCGCTGCCACCACGCCGTGATGCTGCTCCTTGGCGTCCACGTTGCGGGTGCCGAACAGGATGGTGAACAGCGCCATGCCTGCGGCGATGCCAAAGGCGAGCGGACCGTCGTCGACGCCGGTCAGGCTGCCGCGCGCCCCCTCCGAGGACGCCGCGACGGCCTGGATGGACGACGTGATCGCTTTGAGCTGCAGCGCGATATAGGGCGTGATGCCGATGACGGCGATCAGGGTGATGAGCACGGCCAGGCGGCTCGACTTGCCGTAGCGCGACGACAGCAGGTCGGCGATCGAGGTGATGGCCTGCGTCCGGCCGATCCGCACCAGCTTTCGCAGCACGAACCACCAGCCGACGAAGACGATGGTCGGACCGAGGTAAATGGTGAGGAATTCCAACCCGTTGCGCGCAGCATTTCCCACGGCGCCGTAGAAGGTCCAGCTCGTGCAATAGACGGAGATGGCCAGGGTATAGACCACCGGCGAATGTAGGAACGATCCCTTGTCCTGCCGCGCCCGCCGATCACCGAAATAGGCCAGCACGAACAGCAGCCCGACATAGGCCACGGCCGTTGCGATGATGAGGTCTGCCGAAAGCCTCATGTTCCGCCATCCTCGCCGTCGTCATCACCGGACTTGGGCAGGTAGTGGGTCAACCAGGCCGTGCCCGCGATCATCACGACCCAGCATGCGAAGAGGTAGAGGACGACCTGGGGTATGCCGAAATGGCTGATCGGCCGGTTGAACAGATACACCAGCGGCGGAACGATCAGCATCGCGCCGAAAACGGCGAGCACCAGCATTCCGGCCTCGAGCTTACGCCGCTCCGCCATTTTCGCCCAGCAGCCGCCGCACCGCCCCGACAACTTCGGCATTGGCGTAGGGCTTGGTGACAAATCCGTCCGCACCCAGGTCGGCGGCGATGCGCCGGTCCTGCTGCTGCCCCTTGGCCGTCAGGATCAGCACCGGCGTCGCCGTCGTGTCCGGGTTGGCGCGAATCTGCTTGAGGACGTCGAACCCGCTGCGCTTGGGCAGCATGACGTCGAGCACGACCACGCGGGGCCGCAGCTTGACGACCGAGTCGATGACGGCATCGCCATCTGTGACCGACACGATGCTCCACCCTGCCCGTCTCAGGATGAAATCGAGCGATTCCAGGATGCTCGGCTCATCCTCGGCTATGAGAATGTCGGTTGCCAAAATTCCCCCTCAGGAGCCGGCAGTCTCCCATCCGCCGACTCGTCCAATAAACCGCAATCACTCCGGATCGCCAAGGCCGAAATGGCGGTCGACCAGCGGCGCCCGGGTTATCGATCGCGGGCCCCCGGGAGAAAGCGCCTCCTCCTGCCGGCTGGCGCAGTCACGGCGCGTGCACAATCTGCAGCTCGGACCCACGGGGATATCGGCCGACTGGTCCGAAAGATCGAGCCCCGCGCTATAGATGATGCGGTCCGCATGCAGCACGTCGCAGGCCAGCATGACCGAAGCGATGGGCGGATGATCGCGGAACGAGGCGGTGCGCCGTTGCACCATCCGCGCCAGGAACAGGTACCGGGACCCATCCGAGAAGCGCACGACCTGCCGCGTCAGGTTGTCCGGAGCCCGGAAGGCGCCATAGATCGCCCAGAGGGGGCACGCGTGCCCGCTATTGGGCAGCAGCAGGCCGGGCAGCGGGAAATGCTTGGTCAGCCGACCTGCGGGATCGGACCGGAGGAAGCCGAAGGGGATGCCCTCCTCACCTGGCCGGCGCAGGGTGACCAGTCGGTGCGCTACCTGCTCGAAACTGGCATTGTATTCCTGCCGCAGGTGATCGATGTCGTAGGACGAGACCTCTGCGCGGTCCAGAAATGGCCGATAGGGCAGGACAATCGCGCCGGCCAGGTACGAACCAACGGCCCGCGCTGCCAGCCGCCTGGCGGTCGGCGTCGACAGCGACGAGGTCGCCATGGCGCCGGCGATGACGTCAGGGGCAGCCAGTTCGCCGAAAAGCCGCGCGAGCTGAAACTGGCGCGTGGCAAGTGTCGTGGTGCCGGCAAACCACATCACGCGGTGTTCGGGGGAGTACCGGTACTGGCCCGGAAAGCTGGAGTCCTCCGGCGTGCCGCCGATCCGCAGCGTCACGCCGAATTTGCCCGCCAGCAGGTCGGCCA
>CAMLOA010000416.1 GCA_946481445.1 uncultured Devosia sp.
TCACATAATACTGGGCCGACTGCTTGGCGGCATCGGCCACCAGCGGGGCAGCCTGGCGCTTGGTGCCCACGAAGAGCACGCGGCCGCCATCGGCAACGGTGTCCGAAATGAGCTGCAGCGCGCGGCTCAGGGCCGGCACGGTCTGGCTCAGATCGAGGATGTGGATGTCGTTGCGAACGCCAAAGATGTAGCGTTCCATCTTGGGGTTCCAGCGATGCTTCTGGTGGCCGAAGTGGACGCCTGCCTCAAGCAATTGGCGCATGGAGAAATCGGGCAGAGCCATGGTGGCTGCTCCTCAGTTTACCGGTTGATGCCTCCACGAAGCCTGCAGCGGATACCCGCCACCGGATGGCCTTTCCGTTGCCGGATTGGCCTGCCTCGTGTGTGAAATCGCGCTGACACGCAGTCAAACGCATGCGGCCTATAGGGGAAGTCGCCTGCAAAGGCAAGCGTGCATCGTCTTCACGCGGTTGTGCATGAACCTTCCAGTAAGCCGCTGCGTTCATACTGGCATAGACCCGCGCCATGACGCGGGGGCAAGGGTGAAAACCCCTGAGCGGGGGAGGACGGGCTGCGGCTCACCTCTCCCGCGCTGCATTTCCGAGACAAGACCCAAGGATGGTGCCGCTGCTGGCTAATGCAGCCGCACATCCGTCACGCCATCGAGTGCCTTGATGCCACCGGCGACCTCGACCGTGATGCGGTAGGTTCCGGGCAGCTCGATCTCGTATTCCCGCGCGCCGCCGTCGCGGATGACGATGAAATTGACGCTCCCCTCCCCGCCCCGCTTGAGCTGGGCACTGATCGAGCCGAGAGCCCTGGTGTCGGCCGCGAAGACGGTCAGGCGGCGGTCGACCTTGGCGGCAATGCCATCAATGGGCTCGGCCGACAGCAGGCGCAGGCTGATCCCCTCGGCACGCTCGTCCGCCCCCACCTGCAGGATGACCGACTTGCCGGGCTGCAAAATGGACCCGAACTCGTTGATCTGCTCGGAGAAGGCGATGCACTCGAACGTGCCGCTCTGGTCCGACAGGGTCAGGATCATCATCGGCGTACCCTTGCGCGTCCGGCGATCGTTACGCGACGCAATGGTGCCCGCAAGCCGCCCCGCCGAAGCGCCATCCTTCACCGCGCGCTCGAAATCTGCCCAGCGCTGCACCCGGAGACGCTCGAACAGGTCGGTATAGGCATCCAGCGGGTGGGCCGAAAGGTGAAAGCCGATGGCGCTCAGCTCCCGGTCGGCCCGCTCCGTCGTGGTCCAGGCCGGGACGCCGACCGGCAAGCGGAAAGGCTCGGGTTCGCCGGTGTCGAACATGTTCCACTGGCCCTCGTTGCGCTCGCTGGTCAAGGCCTGGGCCGTACCGATAACGGCGTCGATGGCGGCGAAGGCCACCTCCCGGCGCGGCACCAGAGCATCGAATGCCCCTGCATTGACCAGGGTTTCCAACGTGCGCTTGTTGAGCACGCGCGGATCCACGCGGCGGGCGAAATCGCCCAAGTCCTTGAATGGCTTGTCGCCCCGGACTTCGACAATGTGTTCCGCCATGGCCCGGCCGACACCCTTCACGGCAGAAAGGCCGTAGTGAATGCGGCTGGCCTGAACGGTAAACACCACGCCGGACTGGTTGACGCAGGGCGGCACGATCTCGATGCCCTTCTTGCCCGCCTCCCGCCGGAAATCGGAGAGCTTGTCGGTCTGCGCCATGTCGAGCGTCATCGACGCCGCATAGAATTCGTGGGGGTGATGCTCCTTGAGGTAGGCCGTCTGGTAGCTCACCCAGGCATAGGCGGCAGCATGGCTCTTGTTGAAGCCATAGTTGGCGAACTTGGCCAGCAGGTCGAAGATCTCGTCGGCCAGGGCCTCACTGACCCCCTGCGGGCCGGAGCCCTCGCGGAACCGGACACGCTGGGCGTCCATCTCCGCCTTGATCTTCTTGCCCATGGCGCGGCGCAGCATGTCGGCTTCGCCCAGCGAATAGCCCGACAGCAACTGGGCGATCTGCATCACCTGTTCCTGGTAGACGATGATGCCATAGGTCTCGTCCAGCACTTCCTTGAGCGCGGCATGCGGATAGTCTACCGCCTCGGTGCCGTGCTTGCGGTTGATGAAGCTGGGAATGTTGTCCATCGGGCCGGGCCGATAGAGCGCGTTCATGGCGATAAGGTCTTCGATGCGGTCGGGCTTGAGCTCCATCAGCGCCCGCCGCATGCCTGCACTTTCAAACTGGAAGATGCCGTAGGTGTCGCCGCGCGCGTAGAGCTTGTAGGTGGCCGCATCATCGATGGGGATGGCGTCGATATCGAGTTCGATCCCCTTCTGCCGGACCATCTCCACCGCATACTGGATCGTCGTCAGCGTCTTGAGGCCGAGGAAGTCGAACTTGACCAGGCCGGCCGGCTCCACCCATTTCAGATTGTACTGGGTGACCGGCATGTCCGAGCGCGGATCGCGATAGAGGGGCACCAGGTTCTGCAGGGGCCGGTCGCCGATGACGATGCCCGCAGCATGGGTCGAGGCGTGCCGGAACAGGCCTTCCAGAGCCTTCGCAATTTCAACGAGCTGGCCGACGGTCTCATCCTCGTCCGCCATCTGCTTGAACTGCGGCACCTCGTTCATCGTTCGCTCGATGGACCAGGGGTCGGCCGGGTTGGCGGGCACCAGCTTGCAGATGCGGTCCACCTGGCCATAGGGCATCTGCAGCACGCGGCCGACATCGCGCAGCACGGCGCGGGCCTGGAGCGTACCGAAGGTGATGATCTGCGCCACCTGGCTGGAGCCGTACTTGTCCTGCACATAGTCGATGACTTCCTCGCGCCGGTCCTGGCAGAAGTCGATGTCGAAGTCGGGCATCGAGACGCGCTCGGGATTGAGGAAGCGTTCGAACAGAAGGTTGTAGCGCAGCGGATCGAGGTCGGTGATGGTGGTGGCATAGGCCACGAGCGAGCCCGCACCGGAGCCGCGGCCCGGGCCCACCGGAATGCCCTGGGCCTTCGACCACTGGATG
>CAMLOA010000417.1 GCA_946481445.1 uncultured Devosia sp.
ATACTGGCTTGCTGCTCATCGGTCCTCGGTCGTTTCCCGATCTATGGTTCTACACCGGCATGTGCATTCGCCAAACCTCGAAATTTTGCAACGATACATTTTCAGAGCTCGCTCAATGAAATCGATTGTGAAGTTGTAACTAACTGCAATGTAAGCATAAAAGTTGGACAAAGTCAGGGGTGCTGCCATATAGCGATTGCTAATTGCAACGTTGCATAAGTTGTGATTTCCTCTGGTCGCGCCGGATGAGGGTTTCGGCGGCAAATGGCCGCCCCGGCGCGGCGAGAGCAACTGAGGAGGAGTTGATGCTCAAACGAGGATTTCTGAGCACGGTGGCCGCCGCGTCACTGCTGGCCGCGACAGCGCTGCCGACGCAGGCGGAAGTGTCCATCATGTATGCGGACTGGCTGTCGTCGCTGGTCGAGCCCGGCATCGCCGCCTACGAGGCCGAAACCGGCGATACCGTGAATGCCATCAAGCTGCCGGGCGACGGCTATGTCGAGCGCGTGGCGCTGGACCTGGCGGCGGGCACGGCAGCCGACGTCATCCAGATGGACAGCTTCGTGGTGTCCGAACTTGCTTCTGCCGGCTATGTGGAGCCGCTCGATGGCCTCGCCGAAAGCTGGGACCAGTACCAGCACTACATGAAGGGCCTGCTCGACGTGGTGTCCTATGACGGGCACGTCTATGCGCTGCCCACCGACACCGATGTGCGCATGCTCTGGTACAATAAGAATGTGTTCGCCGAGGCTGGCATTGCCACGCCCTGGGCGCCCAAGAGCTGGGCTGACGTGATCGCCACCGCTGAAACCATCAAGGAAAAGACCGGCATCGAGAATGCGTTTCTGCTGCCCGCCGGCACCAAGCAGGGCGAGGCAGCCACAATGCAGGGTTTCTACATGGCGCTGCTCGGCGCCGATGTCCCCGAAGCCGGCCGCAACCGGTTGCGCGACTGGGAGGCCGGCAAGTGGGTCGGCGACAGCCCCGCCCTGCGCCGCACGCTCGAGCTCTACAAGACCATCTACCAGGACAAGGGGCTGGCCAGCAGCGCCATCAATTATGCCACCGATATCGGTGCGGCCGTACATGAGGAAATGTTCGCCAACCGGCTGGGGATCCTGGCTTCCGGCTCATGGGAATATACCTGCATGTGGGATTGCGGCGGGCCGAACACACCCCCCGTCCCCGAGCGCGATGCCCTTCTGGGCTGGGCGCCGTGGCCGGGTTCGGGCGAGCCGGGCACCAAGGCCACGACCAATATTTCGGGCGGCTGGGCCATCGGCATCAATGCCAGTTCTCCCAACAAGGACGCGGCGCAACAATTGCTGACGACCATCTTCGATGCCAGCAATTTCGGCCCCTGGACCGTCGCCAACGGGCGCATGGCGGTTCGTACCGATATTTCCGAGTCTCCCGAATATCTTGAGGACGCCTATCTGGCCGAGGCCACCAAGATGGCCGCCGACACGACCGGACGCGACACCTATCCCGGTTACCAACGGGTGTCGGCCATGGTGCAGGAAATGACGGCCGCCATTCTCGACGGCGCCTCGGTCGATGATGCGATTGCCGAATACAAGGCCTCGCTGATCGACGAGTTCGGCGAAGAGAACGTCATCACCTACGAATAGGGGACCTCCCACGCCCCTGGGTGGCGCCGTCATGCACGCGCGTCACCCCTTTTGTCCCTCGGTCCTTTCTGGAGCGCCGTGCTGATGCAACGCCAGATCCGCCCCTGGCTGGCCGCCAATCTGTGGCTGATGCTGCTGGGCGTCCTGCCTGCCGTCCTGCTGCTCGGGGCGCTGCTCTATTTCACCGCCTGGGCTCTGGCGTTTTCCTTCACCGATCTCGAACTGGTCGGTGCCAAATCGGTCAACTGGAGCTGGATCGGGCTGGACAATTACGAGCGCCTGTTTACCCGCCGTGGCTTCCTTGAAGCGCTCTGGACCACGGCCAACTTCACCTTCTTCTCGGCCATTATCGGCCAGTCGGTCCTGGGCTTCCTGCTGGCGGCCACGCTTCGAGGCCATCGCGGTCCGCTGCGCGGCGCCATCGAGGTGGCTATCATGCTGGGCTGGCTGCTGCCCGACATCGTGGCCGCCTTCCTGTGGTCGGCCACCACGAGCAAGACCGGGCTGGTCAACACCCTGATCGTCATGCCCCTGGGGGGCAAACCAGTCAATTTCCTCAACGACTATGCCCTGCCCGTGGTCATCCTCTCCAATATCTGGAAGGGCACGGCCTGGTCGTATCTCTTGTTCTCGGCGGCGCTAGACTCGGTTTCGCGCGAGGTCGTTGAAGCTGCAACCGTCGATGGCGCAACGCGCTGGCAGCGCATCTGGCGGGTGATCCTGCCGATCATCCGGCCCCATATCGCCACCAACATGCTGTTCATCACCATCTGGACCTTCACCTATTTCCCGCTGATCTACGCGCTGACCGGCGGCGGACCCGGGTCTCAGACCAAGGTTCTGGCCATCTTCATGTACGAGCAGAGTTTCAAGATCGGCAAGCTGGGTTATGGCAGCGCCATTTCGGTGGCCATGCTGGTCATCGTGGCGCTGCTCTCCCTGCTCTATGTCCGACTGCTCAGGGAGCCCAAGTGATGGAGAGCACCACCATGTCGCGCCCATTGGCCCTCGCTCTGTCCTTCATGGCGCTTATCTGGGTCAGCCCCTTTGTCTGGCTGTTCACCAATGCCTTCGATCCGACGGCCAACGGCCTGTTGCGCGTACCCAGTGCCATTGGCCTCGACAACTTCGTCGAAGCCATGAGCGGCAATGCCGGCCGGCAGTTTCTCAACTCGCTGTGGCTCGCGGCAGGCACGGCCACCCTGACCGTGCTCGTGGCGGCGCTCGCCGCCTATCCGCTCAGCCGCATTCAACTCCCAGGCAAGAATGCCGTGCTCTGGACCCTGGTGCTGCTGCGCATGTTGCCGTCCACCGGCGTCATCGTGCCGATGTATTTCGCCGCCCAATCGTCGAGCCTGCTCAACACCTGGGGC
>CAMLOA010000418.1 GCA_946481445.1 uncultured Devosia sp.
AGGAGGTTGGTGGTACCGGACTGACCGAAGGGGAGGCCGGCGATGATGACGACGTTGTCGCCCTGCTTGGCGAAGCCCTCGGACTTGGCGGCGGCGGTGCCGAGCTCGACCATTTGCTGGACGCGGTCGATTTCCTTGCCGGGCAGCGGGTGGATACCCCAGCAGAAGGTCAGACGACGGGCGGTCTGCAGCGACGGGGTGAGGCCGATGATCGGGGTGGACGGACGCTCACGCGCGGCACGCAGGGCCGTGAAACCGGACGAGGTGTAGGTGATGGTCGCAGCCGGACGGATCAGGCCGGTGATCTGGCCCAGGGCGCCGCAGACGGCGTCCGGCACGGTGGCTTCAGGGGCGGTGCGCGAAGCATCCACATTCTTCTGATAGACCGGATCCTGTTCCACGCGCTTGATGATGCGATCCATCATCGCAATGGCTTCGACCGGGAAGCTGCCCGAAGCGGATTCGGCCGACAGCATGACCGTGTCCGAACCTTCGTAGATAGCGGTCGCGACGTCAGACGCTTCGGCACGGGTCGGGACCGGCGAGGTGATCATCGACTCCAGCATCTGGGTGGCGATCACCACCGGCTTGCCGAGGCGGCGGCAGGTGCTGACCATGCGACGCTGCATTTCCGGCACATACTCGGGCGGCATTTCCACGCCCAGGTCACCACGGGCGACCATGATGCCGTCGCACAGGCGGGTGATTTCTTCGAGGTGATCCATCGCCATCGGCTTCTCGAGCTTGGCCATGATCCAGGCGCGGTCGCCGATGATCTCGCGGGCTTCGATGATGTCCTCAGGACGCTGCACGAAGGACAGGGCCACCCAATCGATGCCCAGACCCAGGGCGAACTCGAGGTCGGTACGGTCCTTGGCGGTCAGCGGGCTGATCGGCAGGACGGCGTCCGGCACATTCACGCCCTTGCGGTCGGAGATCGAGCCGGCGACGACGACGGTGGTTTCGGCGAAGTCCGGGCCACAGCTATCAACGACCACGCGCACCTTGCCGTCATCGACGAGCAGGTTGGTGCCCGGCTTGATGGCGGCGAAGATTTCCGGGTGGCGCAGCATGACGCGATCCTGGGTGCCCGGCGCGTCGGTCATGTCAAAGCGGAACTTGTCACCCACCTTCAGGTGGATCTTGCCGTCAGCGAAGGGGCCGACACGCAGCTTCGGGCCTTGCAGGTCGAGCAGCACACCGATGGGACGGCCGACTTCCTGTTCGACTTCGCGGATCGTCTTCAGACGCTCGGCGTGGTCGGCATGGGTGCCGTGGCTGAAGTTCAGACGGAAGACGTCTGCACCGGCCAGAAACAGTTCCTTGATCTTCTCTTTGCTGGAGGACGCGGGTCCCAGGGTGGCGATGATCTTTGCATTACGCAGACGACGGTTCATTTACTGCTCTCCTTATTGGAATTCGTTCGAGTATGGCGATGGTTTATTTCTTGACTGCGTCAGCCGTGATCAGGATGGCGCGGAAATCGTTGACGTTGGTGCGCGTGGCACCAGTGACGACGAGGTCGTCGATGCCCTTGAAGAAGTTGTAGCCGTCGTTGTTGGCGAGCATGGCCTTGGCCGAGAGGCCCTTGGCTTCGGCGCGCTTGAGCGTATCCGGGGTCATGATGGCGCCGGCATTGTCTTCCGTGCCGTCGATGCCGTCGGTGTCGGCGGCAATCGCATACACGCCGGGCAGGCCGTCGAGCGCCACGGTGAGCGCCAGCAGGAACTCGGCGTCGCGACCGCCACGACCATTGCCACGCACGGTCACCGTCGTTTCACCGCCGGACAGGATCACGCATGGGGCAGCTGCGGGCTGGCCATGACCGACGATCTGGCGGGCGATGGAGGCATGCACCAGCGCCACGTCGCGCGATTCGCCTTCGATGCTGTCGCCCAGCACCACGGTACGCAGGCCCAGGGCTTCCGCTTCCTTCACGGCAGCCTGCAGCGATTGCTGCGCCGTAGCGATGACGGTGGTGGTGACACGCGCGAGACGCGGATCACCCGGCTTCGGAGTTTCTTCCTTGGCAGCTTTCAGATGCTCGATCGCAGCCGCCGGTTCGGTGATGTTGTACTTGTTGAGGATGGCCAGCGCATCGGCAAAGGTGGTCGGGTCGGCGACGGTGGGGCCGGAGGCCACGACCGAGGGATCATCGCCCGGCACATCCGAGATCACCAGCGACACGACTTGCGCCGGCGCACAGGCTGCCGCCAGACGGCCGCCCTTGATGGCGGAGAGGTGCTTGCGGACGCAGTTCATTTCCGAGATGTTGGCGCCGGACTTCAGGAGCGCCTTGTTCACGGCCTGCTTGTCGGCCAGGGTCAGGCCTTCGGCCGGCAGCGCCAGCAGGGCCGAGCCGCCACCGGAGATGAGACACAGCACCAGATCGTCGGCGGTGAGGCCTTGCACCAGTTCCCACATGCGCCCGGCAGCGGCGCGGCCGGCGGCGTCGGGCACCGGGTGAGCGGCTTCGACGACTTCGATGTACTTGGTCGGTTCGCCGTGCGCGTAGCGCGTCACGACCAGCCCCGAGATCGGGCCGTCCCAGGCGGCTTCAACGGCGGCGGCCATGGAGGCGGCGGCCTTGCCGGCGCCGATCACGATGGTGCGGCCCTTGGGTTTCGGCGGCAGGTGCTGCGCCAGCGTTTGCGAGGGCAGTGCTGCACCGGTCGCGGCGTTGAAGAGGCGGGAGAGGATGTCGCGGGGATTGGATGTCGTCATGGGACTGGCGCGAAACTGACGCGAAATAAGCGGTCATGCAGCAATACGCAGGGAGCGGGGGACGCCAGGTGCGCATAAACAAGAGCGCCCGGTTGCCTGAATGAGCCTGGCAAGGGGCGCTCCGTTTGCATCGGGTCTGGCATCACTGAAGGGTTTGTGCAACGGCCCTTCGACTGCTCCGATTCGACCCTAAAAACGCTGTCGAATCCGCGCCAATCCCCGGTATTACTGCCCGAAAGAGTGCTTGACATTATCCCATGCCGCCGACACTATGGCAA
>CAMLOA010000419.1 GCA_946481445.1 uncultured Devosia sp.
TCGCCGTGTTCTCCCGAAAGCGAGCCGCCGTATTTCACCACCAGTTCGGCACCGGCAAAGATGGGCGGGGTCAGCGACTCGATGGGGCCGGTAAAGCCGCCGATGAAGCCGATCGTGGCGCCCGCATCCTGTGCGATGGCGGGGGCGGCGACGGCCAGGGTCGAAGCGGCAACGGCCAGGGTCAGGGTCTTCTTGAGATTGTGCATTGACGTCCCTCTCTTGGGTCGCTCCGCCGGGAGGCCCTTACCCGGGCCAGTCTTGCCGCGCGGGGCGACGCGATAAAGGGGGCGCTACCCAGCGCCCCGCTGGGCAAGACATTGGCATATCGGAATGGGGGAGTCACCTTGTATTGATTGGCAAATCAGGGCCTCGCCGCTGTTGCTTAACGGCGCCGGTTTTCGCATAGAGTGAGGAGCTTGCAAGGGATGGACCGCTTGATGACTGGACGGCTGATGAGCGCGGTGGCGCTGCTGCTGGCGGTCCTGCTGCCCGCCCCGGCGTCTGCCCAGATCACCGTGCTGGACCAGGCCCAGGACGCGACCGTCGCGCCAGCGGGCGAAGCCGACGCGCCGCCCCCCGCCCCCTGCGGCACCCAGCCCATATCCATAGCCCGGATGGGCTGGCCCTCGGCCGAACTGCTGGCCGAGATCCACGCGCGGCTCCTGGCACAGAATTTCGGTTGCGCGGTCCAGGTCATCCCCGGCGACCTGGCGGCCTCGGCATCGTCCATGGGGTCCACCGGCCAGCCCGCAGTGGTGCCGGAAATGTGGGTCACCCGCATTGCCGATGTCTGGAATGCCGGCATCGAGGCCCAGATGCTGCGGCCGGCTGCGCCCACCTATGTCGAGAGCCAGTTCGAGGGCTGGTTCATTCCCGACTATGTCGCGGCAGCCCAGCCGGACCTGGTCGCCGCTGCCGGGCTGGCGGCGGCCCTTCCGGTGGTCAATGGCGGCACCAGGGTGCGCTTCATCTCCTGCCCGCCGGACTGGGCCTGCGCGCTGATCAACCGGAACCTGGTTGCCGCCCATGGCATCGGGGGCATGGTGGAGATTGTCGAGCCCGCCAACCGCTTCGAGATGGACACACTCATCGCCGAGGCCGTCAGCCGCAGCGAGCCCATCGTCTTCTACTACTGGCAACCCAATGCCGTCCTGGCGCAATTCAACTTCGTACCCCTCGACATGGGCGCTTTTGACGAAGAAGCCGCCAAGTGCCTGGCGCGCCTCAGCTGCCCGACGCCCGCGCCCAGCGCCTTCGTGTCCGAAACCGTGGTCACCGCCCTCAGCGAATGGGTGTTTTCCGAGGCCCCCGCAATCGCGGGATACTTTCAGCGCGCCAGCCTGCCGCTCTCGGAGATGAATGCCCTGATGGCCCAGCTCAGCGAGGCCGGGGCGACGGCCCAGATCGTGGCCGATCGCTTTGTGGCGGAGCGATCCGAGCTGTGGCTGCCCTGGGTGGGGACCAGCAGGCCCTAACCCGCCGGAAAACGTACATTCTTGTGGCCGCATGGTGGCGGACAATATTTTTTTGACTTTCCAGCTGATTTGGCGCCGGAGGAAATGCTCTTCTTTGGCCAAGAAACGTGAAATGCAAGGTGACAGATAGTCATCATTGATTTGATCGTCCCGACTTTTCGGATCCGGACTATAGAGTTGTTGGGCAAGTATTGGTCGATTTGACACGGCTGTACTGATTTCCGTATGCTCCGCGCATCACAGACATGCCAGGAGATTACCTGATGATTTTGAAATCCGGTGGCGCAGCCGCCGCGATGCTTGTTGCCCTTTTGTCCGCCGGCAGCGCCCCCGTCATGGCACAGGAGAGCGATGCGGCGGCATGCGGTACCGACCGCACCATCGATATCGCCGAGATGACCTGGCCGTCGGCCGCCGCGCTGGCGCATATCCACGCCAGGATCCTGGAGACCGGCTTCGGCTGCGATGTCGAGATCGTGACGGGAGACACGGTCCCCACGTCGTCCTCCATGCTGACACGCGGAACGCCTGCCGTTGCGCCGGAGCTGTGGACCAGCGCCATCGAAGAGACCTGGGCTGAGGGCATTGCGGCAGGGGACGTCGTCCAATTGTCCGACGCCATCACCGACGGAACGGTGGAGGGGTGGTTCATCCCGCGTTACGTGCAGGAGGCCCATCCCGAGCTGACGACCGCCGAGGCCGTGATCGCACGGCCGGACCTGTTCCCCGATCCTGAACAGCCCGACCAGGGACGGCTCTATTCCTGTCCGCCGGGCTGGGCCTGCGAGCTCTCCACCTCGGCGCTGTTCGAAGCCTTCGACATGGAGGATGACTGGAACCTGTTCTCGCCCGGTTCCGGCGGCGCACTTGATGCGTCCATAGCGCGTGCCTTCACGCGGGAAGAGCCGATCCTGTTCTACTACTGGGGTCCGACCGCCATCCTGGGCAAGTATGATGCCGTCCAGCTCGACCTGGGCGAGCCCGACCAGGCCGTCTATGCCTGCAATACCGATCCGGACTGCGACGAACCGGCCGGTGTCACGGCGTATCCCTCTTCGCCCGCCGTCGTGGGTGCGGCCTCCTGGATCCAGGAAGAAGCGCCGGCAGTGGCCGATTACTTCTCCAAGGTGGGGCTGACCAATGCCGAGATCAGCGAGTTGCTGGTCTTTGGTGACGAGAACCAGGCCGATGCCGAAGCCACGGCGGAAAACTTCCTGCGGACCAAGCAGGACCTGTGGACCCAATGGGTGCCCGCAGACGTGGCCGAAAGGGTCACCGCCAGCCTCGGCTGATCGTTGCCTCACGGCGAACAGCCCCTGCGGCCGGGTTTCGACCCGGCCGCTTTCCGCGTGATGCCCGAGGGCGCCGGAGGACGCGTTCCGGCATCGCGCTGCACAAGCGAGAACACACGTGTTTCCTGACCTGATCGATACCCGCCCGCTGCGCCGCGCCATCGACGATGGCCTGAACTGGGTCGTGCGCAACTGGGGCGACGAATTCGAGGCGGCGGCCTATCCGCTGC
>CAMLOA010000420.1 GCA_946481445.1 uncultured Devosia sp.
TCGATTTCGAGAGTGATGCGCCCGACATGGCGCAGCCCACCCCGCGCGATGACCGTCCAGTGCGCTCCCCACGCGATCGTGCCCCCCTGCGCCCCCGCCCCGCCGCCGGTCGCGATGCCGGTCCGCGCGGCTACGACGAGGATTGCCCGATCCGCGCCCGCCGCGTTCATTTCGAGGATGACGAGGGCCGCGCCCCCGAGGCCTATGAGCCCAAGGGCCCCGGCCGCCAGCGTCCCGACCGCGACGACCAGCCCGCCCGCAGCTTCGGCAAGGGCGCTCCTCGACCCGAACGCGGCGATCGTCCGGAACGCTCAGAAGGCCGCAAATCCTTCGGCGACCGCCCCAAGCGCGACTATGGTGACAGGCCCGCCCGCTCCTTTGGTGATCGTCCCGCTCGTGGACCCCGCCCAGAAGGCCGGTTCGAGGATCGTCCCAAGCGCAGCTTTGGCGACAAGCCGGCGCGTGGTGGCTTCTCTGACCGCCCCAAGAAGGACTTTGGGGATCGGCCCAAGCGGGATTTCGCTGACAAGCCCGCCCGCGGCGGCTTTGCTGATCGCCCGAAGCGCGATTTCAGCGACCGGCCACAGCGCTCGTTTGGCGACAAGCCGACGCGCGGCCCGCGCCCGGAAGGTCGCTTCGAAGACCGTCCGAAGCGCGACTATGGCGATCGTCCCCAGCGCTCCTTTGGCGACAAGCCCGCCCGTGGCCCTCGTCCGGATAAGCCATTCGGCGACCGCCCGCCGCGCCGCGATGATCGCCCGCAGGGCGGACGCCCCGCTGGTAAGCCCTTCGCCGGCAAGCCCGGTGCGCGTCCCACCGGTGGCCGCCCCTCGGGCAATCGTCCTTCCGGCGGCCGTCCCACCGGCCCGCGCAAGCCGCGCCCCTGACGCACTCGGAGTACACCCTCCCCCGGAGTGGGGAGGGTAGCGGCGCTAGGCCCGAATGGCCTTAGCAAAGCTAGGGTGGGGGCGAATGGCCCACAACACCAACGGAGCCCTTACCCTTATGCGCATTATCGGCGGCAAATTCCGTGGCAAGACCCTGTCTTCCCCCAGTGACGACAGTATTCGTCCGACCTCCGACCGCGCCCGCGAATCTATCTTCAACATCCTGGGCTCGCGCCTCGGTCCGGTCCTCGCCGGCAAGCGCGTGCTCGACCTCTTCGCCGGTACCGGCGCGCTGGGTCTTGAAGCCCTGTCGCGCGGCGCCGAGCATGTGACGTTCGTCGATACCGGCGCCGAGGCCCGTGGCCTCATCCGCGACCATATCCAGGCCTTTGGTGCCGCCGGCATTACGAAGCTTCTGCGCCGCGACGCCACTGCCCTCGGCACACCTGGCACCTTCGGCCAGTTCGATCTGATCTTCCTCGACCCGCCCTACAACCAGGGCCTGGGTGAGAAGGCTCTCGTTGAACTTGCGACCAATGGCTGGATCGCCCCCGGCGCCACCATTGTCTGGGAAGAGGCGGCAGAGGCCGAGGTCACCATCCCGCCCGGTTTCGAGCTAGATGACACGCGCGAATACGGCGCTGCGGCGGTACGGTTCCTGACTTTCGGATGAGGGTTTACGCCGCCTTCGCACACTCCGCACACTTCCCGCGGATTTCCATGGTCGTGCGCTCAACCTTGAAGCCGGTCTTCTGGGCCCAGCCGCCCAGGCGCTCCTCGATTACTTCGTCGGCAAACTCGTCCACCTTGCCGCAGCTCTCGCAGATGGCAAAGGCAATCAGCCCCTTGCGGTGGCAGTGCTCGTCGGCACAAGCCACGAAGGCATTGAGCGATTCCAGCCGATGGGCCAGCCCCCGCTCCACCAGTTTGTCGAGCGCGCGGTAGACCTGCAGCGGCGCCCTCAGGCCCTCGCTGCGCAACTGGTCGAGAATGTCATAAGCGGAGAGCGGGGCAGGGGCGTGGTTGAGCGTGCCCAGCACCAATTCCTGGTTGCGCGTCAGGTCCGACGGCATTGCATGGTCATGCGCCAATTCGTTCTCTCCTGCCAAACAGTCGCGACGCGGGCACCGCCAGCGACAAAAGGAAAAGCGCCAGCGCCATCACCACGATGCTCGGTCCCGAAGCGGTATCCCAGCTACGCGACCCGAACAAGCCGCCCACCACCGAGAGCCCGCCAAGCAAGGCTGCTACCACCGCCATCATCTCCGGCGTCGCGCTCAGCCGTCGTGCAGTCGCCGCCGGGATGATCAGGAGCGAGGTGATAAGCAGCACGCCTACCAGCTTCATGGCGATGGCAATGACCGAGGCCATCAGCAGCATCAGGATGATGCGGCTCACCTCCGGCCTCAATCCTTCGGCCTCCGCCAGTTCCGGGCTCACCGTCGCCGCCAGCAGCGGCCGCCAGTTCAGCACCAGGATGGCGATGATCGCGATCCCGCCGCCATAGATGATGGCGATGTCTTCCACCGACACCGCCAGAATGTCGCCGAAGAGGAACCCCATCAGGTCGATCCGCACCTGCGTGAGAAAGCCGACGATGACGAGACCGACGGCAAGGCTCGAATGGCTGAGAATGCCCAAGAGGGCGTCGGTGGACAGCGTGTTCTGCTTCTGCAGCAGCAAGAGAGCCCCGGCCACCATCGCCGCCACGGCAAACACACCCAGCGTGACATTGACCGACAGCAGGATGGAAAGCGCCACGCCCAGAAGCGCGGAATGCGCCATCGTATCCCCGAAATAGGCCATCCGACGCCAGACCACGAAACAGCCCAACGGCCCCGTGACAGCGGCGAGGCCCACCCCGGCAATGAGGGCCCGCGAGAAGAAATCACCGAACATTGTTCACCCCCACCCTTGATCCCTCCCCACAAGGGGGAGGGAGACGATGAGCCCCGGCATCACAATCCTGCGCCTCCCTCCCCTTGATGGGGAGGGACTGAGGGTGGGGTGACACGGCAGTCTCAACGCCCATGGCTATGCCCCTCGTGAGCGTGCTCATGATGGTGATGCACGTGTTCATGCCCGTGCTCGGCACCGACGACGCA
>CAMLOA010000421.1 GCA_946481445.1 uncultured Devosia sp.
GGAACCCACCACGGTCGCCACCAGCAGACCGGTGCCGAGTGCCTCGGCAGCAAGCCGCCGGGGCAGGTCGAATGTCATACTGGCCATGGGGTCAGGCAGCGCCTTCGCCGCGGGTGGTGGAGCCTTCCATGGTGCCGATGGTGCGCAGCTTGGCGCTCAGGCTCAGTCGGTCGATGCTTTCATGCGGCAAGGCCATGAATGTATTGACCCGGTTGCGCAGGAACCGCAGCGCGTCCTGGAATGCGGCCTTCTGCTCGAAATCCGTGCCCTTGACCGCGGCCGGGTCTTCGATGCCCCAATGGGCCGTCATGGGCTGGCCCGGCCAGACCGGACAGGCCTCGCCGGCGGCGTTGTCGCAGACCGTGAAGACGAAATCCATCACCGGGGCACCCGGCTCGGCGAACTCGTCCCACGGCTTGGAACGCAGCCCGTCGGTGGAGATCCCGGCAACGCGCAGCGTATGCAGCGTCAGCGGATGCACCTCGCCCTTGGGCGTCGAGCCGGCCGAGAAGCCTCGAAACCGGCCACTTCCGGCATGGTTCACCAGCGCCTCGCCCAGGATCGAGCGGGCCGAATTGCCGGTGCAGAGAAACAGGACATTGTAGACGCGGTCAGACACAGCTCGCCTCCGAAGGACTGCAGCAGGGGGTGAAATCAGCGATCAGGGGTTCGCAGAGCTCCGGGCGTCCGCCGCAGCAATCCTGCACCAGGAAAGACGCAATCTCGCGCACCCTTTCGAGAATGGGGCGGTAGACCATCGAGCGGCTCTGGCGCTCCGCCTCGATCAGTCCGGCTCGCGCGAGGACGGCGAGGTGTGTGGACATGGTGTTCTGTGGCACGCCCAGGCGGCGCGCAACCTCGCCGGCTGGCAGACCCTGGGGTTCGCTGGCCACCACGAGTCGAAATGCCTCCAGCCGCGTGGGCTGGGACAGGGCTGACAAGACATCGACGGCGTCTTTTGTATCCATATATCGGGAAATACAGATATATAATGGATGCAGTCAAGCCGTTTCGGTCGGGAAAAATCAGAAGGGCCGGCCTTTGCCAGGCCGACCCTTCCTTGCCGCAATGCCGCAACATTGCGGCCGGGAGGCGGCGGGCGCGCAGGAGAGCGCCAGCCGGACTTCGCCTTAGTTGAGGAAGTCGGCCACGTTGTCGGCGGTGACGACGTCGTTGCCGGTGTAGATGATTTCCTCGACGGTCTCGCCATTGACGATGGCCAGCAGGGTGTCCATGGCCTTCTGGCCCATTTCATAGGGACGCTGGCCGACCAGGCCATGCGCATAGCCTTCGCTCAGCAGCGTCAGCTGCTGGGGCAGGGTATCGGCCACGACCAGGGCGAGGGCTCCGCTGTCCACGTCCGCCTTGTACTGGTCGACGAAGTTCTTCCAGCCGTCAGGGGCGAACATCGGCCAGCCGCCGACCGGGACAATGGCGTCGATGTCCGGATTTGCCGACTTCAGGTCACCCATCTGCTGCACGGCGAGCGCGATGTCGTCGTTCGAGAAAGTGGGCGAGCCGGGCACTTCGGTCCAGTTCGACCCGGCCAGGGCTTCGCGTACGCCCTCGACGCGCAGGGCGAGGTTCGGCGCGGCAGCGCCGCCCGAGATCATGCCATAGGTGCCGCCATTGGGTGCAACCTGCAGCAGCAGCTTGCCCAGGTCCACGCCGAACAGCTTGTTGTCGGTGCCGACATAGGCCGTGCGCATGCTGTCGGGAGCATCGGAGTCGAAGGTGATGACCGGGATGCCCGCTTCCACGGCGCGGTTGATCACGGTGGTGGCGGCGGCGATGTCCGAAACCGAGATGGCCAGGCCATCGACACCCTGGGTGATCAGGTCTTCGATGATCTGGGCCTGGGTGGCGGCTTCATGCTCGACCGGGCCGATATAGGTGCAAGTGATGTTGCCCAGTTCCTTGGCGCGAGCTTCGCAACCATCGCGGGCCAGGTCGAAGAACGGGTTGTTCATGGCCTTGGGCACGACGGCGAAGGTATAGCTGTCCTGGGCAATTGCGGTGCCGCCCAGGAACAGGGTGGCGATCGTGCCGAGCACGATTGCGGTCTTGGTCATGGTAGTCTCCTCCAAATGGCCTGCCAGTGGGCAAGCCGCTCTCATCGCCGGCGAAACAGCTTCGCCGGCCTCCCGACACCACGCCCGGTCCCCTCGGCCCGGACGTGGCGATAGCGATGTGTATTCAGCCGTTCCGCATGGAACGGAGGCGGTCGACAAGAACGGCCGCCACAATGATTGCGCCCACCAGGGTCTGCTGCCAGTACGGGTCCACCCGCGCCAGCACGAGGCCGTTGCGGATCACCTCGATGAGGATGCAGCCGATGATGGCTCCTGCTGCCCCGCCCACGCCGCCGGCCAGGTTCGCCCCGCCAATGACGGCCGCGGCTATGATGGTGAGTTCGTAGGCCGTCGCCAGGTTGGCCGGGGCCGAGCCCAGCCAGCCCGAGATGATGATGCCATTGAACCCGGCGGCCAGGCCGCACAGCACATAGACGCTGATCTTGACCCGGTCGACATTGACGCCCGTCAGCCGGCCGGCGCTTTCATTGCTGCCGATGGCAAATACATGCCGGCCCCAGGCGGTGTGGTTGAGCGCCACCCACATGGCCACCGCGCAGAGCAGCAGGTAGACGAAGCTGATCGGCACGACATCGAAAAGCTTGCCTGCCGTCACGAGCAGGAACAGGTCCTTGTCCGGCCCGGCCGGGAAAGTGCCGCGTCCATAAGTCGCCACATAGGTCAGCCCCCGCACGATGGACAGCGTGCCCAGCGTGGTAACGAAGGGGCTGAGCTTGAGCTTGGCGATAGTGAAGCCGTTGAAAAGGCCGATCAGCGCGGCCGTGCCCAGCCCGGCAATCAGCGACAGGATCAGCGCCCCGCCCGGAAACAGCGCTATGCCCGCCCCCGCCAGCGCACCCATCACCAGCGAGGTCACCGTGGCCGACAGCGCCATTGTCGACCCCACCGACAGGTCGAT
>CAMLOA010000422.1 GCA_946481445.1 uncultured Devosia sp.
CGGCGGCTTCATGGTCGGCTATGGCGCCCGCAGCCACGTGGCCTCGCGCTTCGTCGACCTGTCGATGCTCACCGACGACGGCCGCGTGCGGGTCTGAGCGTCTCCTGCGCGGCGCCAAGGACCGGGCGCCAAGCGCAGATGCGCTGAAGTCAGAGCCAGCGCGACGCAGTTCACGGCCTGTTGCATTAAGTAGTGCGCACCCGACGCCGCCTTCACGTGTGGCGGCGTTCCACGACGCGTTGACCACCTGCAGCTGCTGCCAGAGACCGTCGGTCAGCGGCACGGCGTCGACGACTCGGTCGTTGGCGCGGCATTCGGCAGGGCGGGCCTTGCAGAACTCGGCATGACCGACCGGAATGCTGGTATTGCCCGACATGGTCTGCACGAAGGCTACATGGGTGGTATCGAGTGCGGAGCTTGGCGAAATGATTGCAGCGAGGGCCGCTATGGCGCCGATCAAAGCTGCAGCCAGGCCTTTCTTGTTGGAACGCATTGGTGTGATCTCCCTGATGGAGACCACACTAGGGAGGCCCGCTTGCGCCGATCCGAAAACTGCGGCGCAGTTTTTATGCGTGTTTTATCGAAGTGATTCCGGCCCTATTAACCATGCGCGCCAAGGGATTGGCTGGTCAGGCTCAGTTCGGGATTTCAGCCAGGACGCGGGCATAGAGCGCGTCGTCCTGGTGAGGCCCCTGGCGGCACTGCTTGGAGCCGATGTGAATGGTCCGGGCCTCGCCCAGGCGCGGGGAAGCGTAGCTGAAGATGTCGGCGACCACCTCACCGTGCCGCATTGACCAGTTCTGGTGGTGGGCAACCAGGTTCCGGCCCTGACCGTCCAGGATGAGCGCGGTGACGCAGACATGGTCGTCGTCGTAGTTGTCGCGATCTTCCAGCTGCTGGGTCAGAGTCACATCGCCGCTGGCCGGATGCAGAATGATGCCGATATTGACCCACTGGTCGCGCTTCCAGTCCCACTTCTGCCGATAGGTTGGGCATTCCAAGGCGCCATTGACGGGCAGACAATCGGACACATCCATGGTCTGCCAGGCGTAGAATTCCCAGTCGTCACGGCCATCCGCCCGGCTCACCAGCGTGAAGCCGAGGGCCAGAGTGGCGGCAAGCAGGATCAGCAGGAGGGCGCGCGGCATTGTCATACGCCTGTCATAAACGAAGGCCGGCCGTCGGAAAACTGACTTGCATGTGAGGCCGGTTCTGCGCGCCGCGCAGGTCAGTTCATGCGCAGGTTCTGCTGCACGACGGTCAGCATTTCCTGGGCGGAGGCGAACTCGACGGCGACACCATTCTGGAAATGGCGCACGACGCGGGCGCGCATGCGGCCCAGGGTGACCGGCGTGCCCATTGCCGGGCGGACGTCCAGCTCGATGGCGGCACCCGAGAGCGAGATGTCGATGATCTTGCAATTGTAGCGGCGGCCATCGTCGAGCACGACGGTCGAGTGGCGGATATCCGGCACCACGCGTTCGTGGCGGCGATCCTCGGGCAGGTTCAGCACGTCCTTGTTGGCCAGCCAGGTGAGCTGGGCGGCCAGCTTGTCGCGCTTGCGCGGGGAGGCATCGATGTTCATCACGAAGCCGCCATCCATGACGCTGAGCAGCGGTCCCTCGATGCGGCCGACGTGATCGACATAGGCGATCACCTTTTCGCCCACGACGCCCGTCACAGGGGCGATGACCATGGCGTCGCCGGGGGACATTTCGATGATCTGGCAGGGAAACTCGCGGCGGTCGGCCAGCATGTAGCGGCCCAGGACGGAGACCTTGACTCGCTGGAACTTGTTGGACTCCGCACGCGTGCGAACGGGAGCGATGAAGCGCGGGGAGGGGATTTCGTCGCTGAGCATCTCGCCGGACCGCCGGAGTCGTTGCGTTTCGGCGATCACGCTAACCCGTCTTGGTTAACGCAAGGTGATGCAATAGGGGTAATTGCGCAGCACGGGCGACGCAATTTTCAGGTATGCCACCAGCTTGCGGCTATTGCCGCCCACCGTCGATGACGGCCAGGTGCGCATAGCGCCGGGCGGTCCGGCCGTAGACCACGGCCGGCATGGCGAGCGGCGCGGTGCCGGCACCAAATCCGGATTCGTTGACGACACGGGTGGCCACGTCGCGAGCGCCGTCGTCGAGCGAGACGTCGTCCGGCCAGATCAGTCGCAGGCCGGTGATGCGCTGTTCCATGATGGGCTGCACGCCCAGCCAATAGGGCTCTTCCAGTGCCGTCATGCCGCCCAGCAGGCGCGTATGGGTGGAGCCGTTGTGGCGCAGCGGCATCAGGATGGTTTCGAAGCTGACCTTGGTGTGGAGCGCCGTCGTGCCCTGGAAAGTGATCAGGGCGACGGCGTGATCCTCGGTAACCGCACGCGTCAGGGTTTCCATGGCGTCCTTGTCGCGCTCATGCCAGAGCGCGGAGAAGGAGCGGCCCTTGAGCTCGCGGCAATAGCTGGTGCACAGATGCGAACCGGCCAGGCGGAAGGAGAATTTTTCGGCTTCGTCCAGCTCAAGGATGAAGGTATTGGCCAGAGCCTCGCGAATCCGGGTGGGGTCGATGTCCTTGCGATCGGGCGCACTGCGGGCCCCGCGGATCGCGTTCCAGTAGTCGTAGAGCTGCCGTGTGCTCGTTTTCTGCATTTGATCCTGACCCGCCAACACCATGCGGGCGTTCCCCCCTTTGGAACGCTTCCGCCGCCCGCCGACATTGGCAAAATGGGCGGGCAAAAGCGCTCTTAAAGAAGAGTTAAGGTTAACGGCGCTGTCCCAATGTGGAAAAGAAGACGGAGGGCCGTGCCAGGCGGGCGAGTCGAGGTGAAATCATGAGTGAACAGGGCCAGGAGCCAGCAAACCCGCAGCCGGCGGGGCGCGAGCCGGTTTTTCTGTTGCCGGGGGCGGTGACGGCCATGGTCGGCGTGCTGGTGGCGATCCACCTGGCCTCGAGCCTGATTCTTAACCAGCAGGGCATGGTGCAGCTGGTCTTCTG
>CAMLOA010000423.1 GCA_946481445.1 uncultured Devosia sp.
TCCGGTGGGTGATGAAGAGTCCCTGACCGCAGAGCACAGCTTCAACCGCTTCAACCCTGCCATCGGCCTGGCGATCACCCCGTCCAAGGCCTTGTCGTTCTACGCCAGCTATAACGAGGGCAGCCGTGCGCCGACCTCCATCGAGCTGGGTTGCGCGAACCCCGACCAGCCTTGCAAGCTGCCCAACGCCATGGCAGGCGATCCGCCGCTGGACATGGTGGTTTCCAAGACCTTCGAGGGCGGCGTGCGCGGCAAGCTCACTTCGAACCTGGGCTATAGCGCAAGCCTGTATCGCACCCAGAATACGGACGACATCCAGTTCATCGCGTCCAGCTCGACCGGCGCCGGTTATTTCGACAACGTCGGCAAGACTCGCCGCGTAGGGGGCGATTTCGGCCTGGATGGCGCTTTCGGCAAGTTCCGCTGGTTCGCCGGCTACAGCTATGTGAAGGCCACGTATGAGTCCGAGTTCGATCTCGTCAACGAGGTGAACAACAGCGCCGTGGGCGACGAAATCCATGTCAGCAAGGGCGATAACATTCCCGGCATTCCGCGTCACCAGTTCAAGTTCCGCGGTGAATGGGAAGCGCTGCCGCAATGGACCCTCGGCACCAACATCGTGGCCTTCTCCGACCAGTACGCCCACGGCAACGAAAACAACGATGACCACGGCGAGGGCGCCAAGGTAGGCGGCTACACCGTCGTCAATCTCGACACCCGTTATCGCTTCGCCGATTCCGGCTGGCAGCTGTTTGCCAAGGTCAACAACGTGTTCGACAAGGAGTACTACACCGGCGGCATGCTGGGTGAGACCTTCTTCGAAGCTGACGGCACCTTCATGGATGGCGACGACGACCGTTCTGCCCTCGTGTCGCCGGGTGCCCCGCGCGCAGCCTGGGTAGGCGTCCGCTACGAGTTTGGCGGCAAGAAGTAATTACAACAACAAAAGCAGTGCAACTGCGGGTGGGCTAGGGGCTCACCCGTTAATTTTTTGGTCAAGAGCGACGACTGCAGATGAGTTTACGAGCCCGCCTGAATCTTCTGATTACCTCCCTGCTACTCCTGGTGATGCTGCTGGGGACGCTGCTGCTGCGCAATGCGCGCGAGCAGGTGCAAGCCGAGGTCGAATCGGTCTCGGCCATGGTGACCCAGCTCGCCAACCCGGTGAGCCTGCTTTTCTCCCGGCCCGGCGGGCAGTTCTGGTATCGCCAGATCGGCTTTGGCGGCATCGAGCATTTGCGCCATATCCGCATCAGTATCTACAACCTCGACGGCGTCCTCATCCACACCAATGCCCATGCGCATGGCCAGGGGCTGGAAGAGTCGCCGCCGGAGTGGTTCAAGAGCCTCATGACACGCAACCTCACCCCGGTCCGGGTGGAGCAGGCGCTCCCGGCAGGCGGCCTGCTGGGAGGGAACGTCATCATCGAGGCCGACCCGTCCTACGAAGTGGCGGAAGTCTGGAAGGATACCGTCGGGCTGTTCGGGCTGGTGGTCGTGTTCTTCGTCTCGGTCAACATTCTCGTCTTCTGGGCGGTAGGGCGCGCGCTCAAGCCGGTCGGCCGCATTCTCGAAGCGCTCAACGAGCTGGAGCAGGGCAACCTGGAGGCCCGCCTGCCCGCGTTCGAACTGAAGGAACTCTCCAGCATCAGCGAGAAGTTCAACGGCATGGCAGAAACCCTCCAGACCAGCATGACGCGCAATCACCGGCTTTCCCAGCAACTGATCTATCTCCAGGAAGAGGAGCGCAAGAGCCTGGCGCGGGACCTGCACGACGAACTGGGGCAATGCCTCACGGCGATCATGGCGGACGGCACGGCCTTGCTGCGCCTGAGCGAATCGCGGCTGCCGGAGGGCCGGGCCAGCGCCGAGGCTGTCGTCACCGTGACCCAGCAGGTCATGACCCTGCTGCGGGCGATGCTGCAGCGCCTGCGCCCCGATGTGCTCGATGGCCTGGGGCTGTTGCCGGCCCTCGAGGAACTGGTCGCCAACTGGCGCCAGCGCAATATCGGGCTGACCCTGATCAGCCGGTATTCGGGAGACCTCAACCACCTGTCCGAGGCCGTGCGTATCACCGCCTACCGCGTGGTGCAGGAATGCCTGACCAACATCAGCCGCCATGCCTCGGCCAGGCGCGTGAGCTTGCAGGTAGAGCGGCAGGCCGTGCGGGATAACGATGAACTGGTCATTACCGTCGGCGATGACGGCAAAGGCTTCGATCCGACCCGTTCCGAAGGCTTCGGATTGAGCGGGATGCGCGAGCGCGTGCAAGGGCTGGGCGGGGCGTTCGTACTGGCAAGCGCTCCCGGCGAGGGCACGCGCATCACCGTCCGCATTCCCGTGACGCAAAAGGAGATCCATCCATGAGCTTCCAGTCGATTCGGATCCTGCTGGCCGACGACCATGCCATTGTGCGCTCCGGCCTGCGCCGCCTGATAGAGCAGCGCCAGGGCATGGCGGTCGTGGCCGAAGCCGAAAGCGGCGAGCAGGCGTATCAGCAATTCAGCGAATGCCTGCCCGATGTCGCCGTCATGGACTTGTCCATGCCCGGCATGGGCGGCATGGAAGCGGTGCGGCGCATCCTGGTGCGCCACCCCCACGCCAGGATCGTGGTGTACTCCATGCATGAAAACGCGTCCTTCGCGACCCAGGCCCTGCGCGCAGGCGCCCGCGGCTATCTTGCCAAGACCGGGGCGCCCGATGAATTGCTGACGGCATTGCAGGAAGTGGCCAGGGGAAAGACCTACCTCGGTACCGGCATCGCGCAGAAGATTGCCATGCAAAGCCTGGATGGCGGCAGCGATCCCATCGGCCAGCTTTCTGCCCGCGAGTTCGACGTGTTCCGGATGATCGCCGAAGGCCTGAGTACCGACGAGATCGCGGCCAAGCTCAAGATCAGCCAGAAGACCATGGCCAATTATCTGACCATCATCAAGCAGAAACTGGGCGTTTCCACCTCCATCGAGATGCTCCGCCTCGCAATGCGTTA
>CAMLOA010000424.1 GCA_946481445.1 uncultured Devosia sp.
GCACCACGCCGACCACCGCTGCGACGCCACCTGCGAGCATAAGCCCGTAACCCAGCGTTTCGGCGCGCGGCGCCGCGAAGAATCCGAGACTCAGTGACAGAAGCCCGCCGTAGATGAGGACCCACACCAGGGTTTCCACACGTGCTGCCTTCATGTGCCCGCCCCCCGGTCAGAACCAGCTGTCGCGCATGTCGGCGCAGGTCATGTCGCGCCGCTCGACCACACCGAGCCAGGCGCCGATGCGCGGCAGCTCGTAGCGGAAGAAATACCGCATGGCCGCGAGCCGGCCCTGGTCGGCGTCAGCATGCGGGGCATCGGACGCCCCCTGCGCCAGCCGGGCCCGGGCGCACAGGGCCACGTCCAGCCAGATCCAGGCAAGCACGGTGTGCCCGAACGCCTGCAGGTAGGGGGTTGCATTGGCCAGCGCCTCGCCGGGCTGCCCGGTGGCCCAGGCGGCCTTGGTGGCCGCTCCCAGTTGCTGCAGGGCCTGCGCCAGGGCATTCGCATGCTCGGTCAGCTCGGCATCGTGCAGCGCACGTTCGATGGTCTGGTTGATCCGGCTGGCCAGCAGCTTGAGCCCCTTGCCGGAGTCCATCACCACCTTGCGGCCGAGCAGGTCCAGGCCCTGGATGCCATGCGAGCCTTCGTGGATCATGTTGAGGCGGTTGTCGCGCCAGTACTGCTCGACCGGGAAATCGCGCGTGTAGCCGTAGCCGCCATGCACCTGGATGGCCAGGCTGTTGGCCTCCAGGCACCACTCGCTGGGCCAGCTCTTGGCGATCGGCGTCAGCATCTCCAGCAGCAGGGCGGCATCGGCCGCGGCGGCGGGCTCGCCGGTGTGCTGTTCGTCGACCAGGCGGGCGCAATACAGCGCCAGAGCCAGCGCGCCTTCGCAATAGGCCTTCTGGGCCAGCAGCATGCGCTTGACGTCGGCATGCTCGATGATCGGCACCTGCGGCTGGGAGGCATCCTTGCCGCCCACACCGATCGGGCGACCCTGCGGGCGCTGGCGGGCGTAGTCGAGCGAGGCCTCGTAGCCCGCATAACCGAGCATCGTGGCGCCCAGGCCCACGCCGATGCGCGCCTCGTTCATCATGTGGAACATGTAGCTCAGGCCCCGGCCCGGCTCGCCGACCAGATAGCCGATCGCGCCGGCACCACCACGCACCGGGAATCGCCCCTCACCGAAGTTGAGCAGCGTGTTGGTCGTGCCGCGGTAGCCGCACTTGTGGTTCAGGCCAGCCAGCGCCACGTCATTGCGTTCGCCGGTCAGCTCGCCGTGCTCGTCCACCAGGCGCTTGGGCACGATGAACAGCGAGATGCCCTTGACCCCCGGCACGAGCTTGCCGTCGGGGCCGGGAATCTTGGCGAGCACCAGGTGCACGATGTTTTCGGTGATCTCATGCTCGCCGGCCGAGATCCACATCTTGTTGCCCTTGAGGCGGTAGCGCGGGCCGAGCGGGTCGTCGGCATGGCCCTCGCCATCGGGCACGGCCCGGGTGGCCACGTCGGACAGGCTGGAGCCGGCCTGGGGTTCGCTCAGGCACATGGTGCCGAACCAGCGGCCGGCGAACTCGTTGCGCGCAAAGACGCTCTTCTGCCGCTCGCTGCCGTGGGCCATCAGCAAGTTAGCATTGCCGTTGGTCAGCATGGCGTAACCGCCCATGGCCACGCTGGCCTTCGAGAAAAAGCTGTTGGCCGCCATCTCGATCAGGCAGGGCAGTTGCATGCCGCCGATGCTTTCGTCCTGGGCCGCGGCCAGCATGCCCGACTCGACGTACGCCGCCATCGCGGCATGGGTGGCCTGCGGCAGATGGACCCGTTCGCCGTCGAAGTGGGGTTCTTCGATGTCGGCCAGGCGGTTGAACGGCGCGAACTTGTCGCGGGCGATGCGCTCGCAGGTGTCGAGCACCGAGTCGAAGGTCTCGCGCGAATGGTCGGCAAAGCGCGTCCGGGCGGACAGGCTTGCGGCGTCGAGCCAGTCGTACAGCAGGAAGTCGAGGGTGGAGCGCATCGTGCCGGTTCCGTTCAAGCCGCCCAGGTCGTCACAGCACCTCGAACACGCCGGCCGCGCCCATGCCGCCGCCGATGCACATGGTGACGCACACGCGCTTGGCGCCGCGGCGCTTGCCTTCGATCAGCGCGTGGCCGGTCAGGCGCTGGCCGCTCACGCCATAGGGGTGACCCACCGCGATGGCGCCGCCGTTGACGTTGAGCCGATCCATCGGGATGCCCAGGGTGTCGGCGCAATAGAGTACCTGCACCGCAAACGCCTCGTTGAGCTCCCACAGGTCGATGTCGGCCACCGTCAGGCCCAGGCGCTTGAGCACCTTGGGCACGGCAAACACCGGGCCGATGCCCATTTCGTCGGGCTCGCAACCGGCCACCGCAAAACCCAGGAAGCGGCCCAGGGGCTTGAGGTTGCGCTGCTCGGCGAGCCTGGCGTTCATCAGCACGCAGGCGCCGGCGCCGTCAGAGAACTGGCTGGCGTTGCCGGCCGCGATCACGCCGCCGGGCAGCGCCGGGCGGATGCCGGCGACCGCCTCGTAGGTGGTACCGGGGCGCAGGCCCTCGTCGGCGGTGATGGTGACTTCCTTGGTGCGCATGCCCATCACCGGGTCGGCCACACCGGCCGTCACGGTCATCGGGATCATCTCGTCATTGAACTTGCCGGCCTCCTGGGCAGCGCAGGCCCGCTGCTGGCTGGCGGCACCGTACTGATCCATGCGCTCGCGTGCGATGCCGTAGCGCTTGGCCACCTGCTCGGCGGTCTGCAGCATGCTCCAGTAGATCTCGGGCTTGTTCTGCATCAGCCACGACTCGCGCAGCATGTGCGTGTTGGCCTCGTTCTGCACGCAGGAGATGCTCTCCACGCCCCCGGCCACGTAGACGTCGCCCTCGCCGGCGATGATGCGTTGCGCGGCCATCGCAATGGTCTGCAGGCCGCTGGAGCAGAAGCGGTTCACGGTGACGCCGCTGGTGGTGA
>CAMLOA010000425.1 GCA_946481445.1 uncultured Devosia sp.
GTGGTTAATCTTTGCCTATTCGGGCGCGAATGTGGCGGGAATCCGGGCTTTTTTGTGATGGTGCCGCTTTGCCACAGTGGCAGGGCGCGCTCACGTTAAGGTTAAGCGCCCGGGGCGAAAGCCTGTTCCCCTACCGCACTTGCCAGGCTGCCATTGCGTGCTAGCATGGCGCCCATGACCGGTTCGCGCGCCATCACCATGCTCAATAACGCAGGCCCACAGGGGCGTGCGGGATGGGTCATGGGCTAAGGCAAGACCGGTCACCACACGAACCCTGCGAGGCGAGCAGGGTTCCGTCCGGTCCCGCTCCCTCGTCGCAACGAGGAGCGAGAATGCCACGATCATCCCAGACATGGCCCGAGGGCCTGGTCATCCGTGCCGCGCGCGTCGAGGACGCCGAAGCCATGACCGAAATGGTCAACCTGCCCGGCTTCCGCGCCGGCACGCTGCGCCTGCCCTATTCCGGCATCGCCAAGACCCGCCGCTGGCTGGACGGCATGGGCGACGACACCGTCAACCTCATGGCTCTCCTCGATGGCAGGATCGTCGGCAATGCCGGCCTCAACCGTGGGAGCGGTCGCCGCGCGCATGCGGCAGGCCTGGGCATCGGCATCCATGACGACTTCGTCGGCCGGGGCATCGGCACCGCGCTGATCGGCGAACTGGTCGATGTCGCCGACAACTGGCTCGGCCTGACCCGGATCGAGCTCAATGTCTATGCCGACAATGCCGTGGCCATCCGGCTCTACGAAAAGTTCGGCTTCAAGCGCGAGGGCGTGTTCGTCGCCTATGCCTACCGCGACGGACGCTATGTGGATTCGGTGGCCATGGCGCGCGTGCGGACCTGAGAGCGGGCGTCATTCCGCGGGGAATGACGCCCATGCACACGCTAGGCCCTGAGGCCCGACCAGGCCGGGTCCGAAGCATAGCTCTCGGTCGGAATGGTCAGCAGGTTGCGGCCCCAGATGTCGATGCTCATCAGCCGCGGTCCGTCATTGCCGCCCGGATCCTGGAAGAACATGATGACGCGGCCATTGGGCGCCCAGGTCGGGCCTTCCGCATGGAAGCCCGAATAGAGCAGGCGCTCGCCCGACCCGTCCGGGTTCATCACGCCGATGGAGAACTGGCCGCCACCCTGGCGGGTGAAGGCGATCAGATCGCCCTTGGGGGACCAGACCGGGGTCGAATAGCTGCCCTGGCCGAAGCTGATGCGCTGCGCCGCGCCACCGCCGGCGCCCATCAGGTAGATCTGCGGCGAGCCGTCGCGATCGGACTCGAAGGCGATGCGGCTGCCATCGGGCGCATAGGACGGGCCGGTATCGATGGCCGAACCGGACGTGAGCTGCAGCGGCTGGCCGCCGCCCGTCCCCACCGCATAGATATTGGTGGCCCCGCCCTGTTCGACCGAAAAGGCAACCGTGCCGCCATCGGGAGAAAAGCGCGGCGCAAAGGTCATGGCCCCGACATTGGCCAGACGCTGCTGGCGCCCGGTGGAGAGCTGCAGCAGGTAGACCTGCGGGTTGCCCTCGGCAAAGTTCATGTAGGTGACGAGGTCCCCATTGGGCGAGAAGCGCGGCGTCAGCGCCATGGACGATCCATCGGTCAGATACTGCGCATTGGCGCCGTCCTGGTCCATGATGGCCAGGCGCCGGACGCGATTGGCCTTGGGGCCGCTTTCGGCGACATAGATGACGCGGGTGTCGAAATAGCCGCCGCCGCCGGTCAGCGATTCATAGATGGCATCGGAGATCTGGTGCGCGATGCGGCGCGACGAGCCCGGATCAGTATTGTAGCTCTTGCCCACCACATTGGTGCCGGCGCGGACGTCCCAGACCCGCATCGACCCCGAGACCGTACCGCCGCGCTCCACTGCGCCCATGACGACGGCATCGACATTGACGGTCAGCCAGGTGTTGAAATCGGGCGTCGCGTTGACGTCGCCCACCTGCACCGGAAGCGCCGCCGGATCGAGCGGCAGGAACAGGCCCGACCGCTGCAGGTTGGCGCGCACAATATTGGCGATCTCGGCGCCGAAGCTGGGGTCGGACGAGGCAAAATTGGGGATGGCGATCGGCAGCGGGCGGAAATTGGCCCCCTCGACCGTCACGTTGAGCTGGGCCAGGGCGCGCGGGGCCAGGGCCAGTGACAGTCCGCCGGCCAGGCCGAGCTGAAGCGCAGTACGCCGGGTGATCAGGGTCATTTCAATCTCCATTCCTGCCGCGCCTGTAAAAGGCAAAGGCGGCGATTTTGGTCACGGACGCAAGGTGACGTTGATATTCTGCCACTGGTCGTAGGTGGCGGCGGACAGCATGTTGTACGGCCCGCAATTGTTGACGGCGGCCACCGCCTTCTGGGCGATGGTGATGGCCTCGGGCTGCTGGCTCATCGAAACGATCTGCGCCAGGCTGGACAGCGAGCCATCCTGGTTGAGGCGCACATTGACCACGATCTCGACGCCGCTGGCCTGCTCGTTGGGCAAGAGGTTCCAGCATTCCTTGATGCGCGCGACGAAGGCGCCGATCTCGGTCTGGCTGAGGGTTGCGGATGTGCCCGACGTATCGCCCAGAGTTGGCGTGCCGCCCTGCCCCGTCGTCGCGCCGGTGGTATTGTCGCGATTGATGATGGCCGAGATGTCGTCGGCCAGCGTCGAATCGAGCTGGGGCGCCGGCTGCGGGGTCGGTGCTTCCTGCTCGGCCGCCGCCGCCTCCGCCTGACGCTGACGCTCCTCCTCTTCCCGCCGCTTGCGCTCGGCTTCGGCCTGGGCGAACTGCTCGCGCAGCTGCGCCAGGTTACTGGGGCGCGACGCGGGGGTCGGTGCCGCCACGGCCGGCGTTGGCGGCGTCGGTTCGGGTTCAGGCTCTGGTTCCGGCTCGGGCTCGGGCTCCGGTTCGGGCTCTGGCTCTGGCTCTGGTTCGGGCACGGGGGTCGGCTCGGGTTCTGGCTCGGGCTCGGGCTCGGGTACGGGCTCCGGGCGGGTCTGGG
>CAMLOA010000426.1 GCA_946481445.1 uncultured Devosia sp.
CTGGGTGAAGGTGGAGTGCAGCCTGGTCAGGCGCGCTTCCTCGGGTGCGGACGTGACGGAGCAGGTGGCGGCGCAGTAGCGCGCCGCCGGGCGCTCAGTCGGAAGACCGCAGGCCGCGCAGCCGGTCGAAGGCGACGGCAATCACGATGAACGAGCCCACGAAGGCGCCCTGCCAGAAAGTGCTGATTCCGAGCAGGATCAGACTGTTGCGGATGACCTCGATCAGCAGCGCCCCGACGACCGCACCGAATGCTGTGCCAACGCCGCCCGCCAGGTTGGCGCCGCCAATCACGGCGGCAGCAATGACCGACAGTTCCATGGCCTGGCCCAGATTGGTGGTGACGCCGCCGAGCCAGCCGACCTCGAGCACCCCGGTAATGCCCGCGGTGAATGCCGAGAACACATAGACCGAAACCTTGAGCTGCTTGACAGGAATGCCCGTGAGCTTGGCGGCCTGTTCATTGCCGCCCATGGCGAACAAATGCTGGCCCCAACGCGTCCAGCGGAACAGGAAGCCAGTCAGCACAGCCAGGATCGCGAGGATGATCAGCGGGTTCGGCATGCCCAGGGTGGACCCCCCGCCCAGCGCCAGAAGCAGGGCCTGATCGGGGCCGAACTCGTAGATCATCTTGTTGTTGGAGAGGACCATGGCCAGCGACCGGGCGACCGACAACATGCCCAGGGTCACCACGAAGGGGGGCATGCCGGCATAGGCGATCAGGATTCCGTTGACCAGCCCAACCCCAATGGCGACCAGCAAAGCGACGGGAATGCCCACCCACCAGGGCAGCCCGGCCGACATGAGAACGGCCACGGTCATGGCGGACAGCACCACCGTCGAACCCACCGACAGGTCGATGCCGCCCGAGGCGATCACCGCCGTCATGCCGATCGCGATGATGCCCACGAAGGCAAAGTTGCGGGAGACGTTGAACAGGTTGCGCTCGGTGGCAAAGGTGTCGGTCAGAAGCGCAAGGGCAATGCAGGCGAGGACCGCAGCCAGGAAAACCCAGAACGTCTGGTGGCTGGCCAGGCGGGACAGGAGACCCCGGTGCTCGGTCCGCGCGATGGCCTCATCAAGCGTGCTGTTGGTGGTGGACATCAGGCTCTCCCTTTTCTTCATACCGCTTCTATGGCGCCGGTGATGAGACCGGTTACCTCCTCGGGCGAGGAATCGGCCGCACGCTTGCTGGCGACCAGGCGGCCGCGCCGGAGTACGGCGATCTTGTCGGCAACCTCGAACACGTCCGGCATGCGATGGCTGATCAGCACGACGGCAATGCCATGGTCGCGCAGGTGCCGGATGAGGTTGAGAACCTCGGCCACCTGACGCACGGAGATGGCAGCGGTCGGCTCGTCCATCAGGACGATGCGGGCGTCGGTCAGCAGCGTCCGGGCGATGGCCACGGCCTGGCGCTGGCCCCCCGACATGCGCTTGACCAGGTCGCGCGGCCGCGTTTCGGATTTCAGCCGGGCGAAGAGCTCGGCAGCCCGGGAATGCATGGCTGCATAGTCGATGATCCGCAGGGGACCGAACTGGCGGGTCAGTTCGCGACCAAGAAAGACGTTGGAGGCGGCCGACAGGTTGTTGCAGATCGCTAGGTCCTGGTAGACGACTTCGATCCCCGCCCTCTGGGCATCGAGGGGCTTGTGGAACGATACGGGCCTGCCGCCGATCTCGATCTGGCCGGCGCTCGGGGCGAAATTGCCCGCGATGACCTTCACCAGGGTGGACTTGCCGGCGCCATTGTCGCCCATCAGGCCCACGACTTCACCCGGTTCGATGCTGAGCGAAACATCGCTCAACGCATGAATCGCCCCGAAGTGCTTGCTAATATTAATCAATTTCAAGGCGGTCATCTGCCCTCCCTCCCCATCGGCATCGCCAAAATCGGCACGATAGCCCATTCCGGGTCTGGCCACGGGGTTCCCAGGCCTTGGTAACAGCGCGACGGCGGGATGAAAACCAAAACTGTTTCGCTCATCGATGCTAATTCCGGTTGACATCCATACTGATGAATTGCTGATATTAGCAAATAATATGAATGGCAAGAAACGGCCATCGAAAATGGCGCTCCGGAATCCTTCCGGCCGCCAGCGTGCGCCGCTTCTGGCGGCAGGGAAGCGAGTTGCGGGGCGAGTGCCCGGCAATGACCGTTCATCGTGGGAGGACTAGACTGATATGAGGTACGTAAGTCATGTAGCGGCGCTGGCCGCGGTGCTGGCAATGGCGAGTGCCGGCGCCCAGGCACAGGAGAAGAAGACGCTGGCCATCGTGGTCAAGGGTCTGGACAATCCGTTCTTCGAGCAGATCAACCTGGGTTGCCAGGATTGGGCGGCCAACAATCCGGATTCGGAGTATGAGTGCCTCTATACCGGCCCGGCATCGAGTGCCGACGAGGCGGGCCAGGTGCAGCTGGTTGACGACCTGATCACGCGCGGGGTCGCGGCTATCGCGATATCGCCGTCAAACGCGCCGGCCATGGCCAATCGCCTCAAGGAGATTGCGCCGGACGTTCCGGTGATGACGGTCGACGCCGACCTGTCCGAGGCGGACAGGGCGCTGCGTGCAACCTTCCTGGGCACCGACAACTACCTCATGGGTGTCATGATGGCCGAGCAGGCCCAACGGCTGAAGCCCGAAGGCGGCTCGGTCTGCCTGCAACTGGGCAATGTCGCGGCCGACAACATCAATGCCCGCGCCGCCGGGTTCCGCGATACCATTGCCGGGGCGGAAGGGACCGAACGTCTGACGGGGCAGGGCGGATGGACGGAGATCGAGGGTTGCCCGGTCTTCACCAATGACCAGATCGACCTGGCCAACCAGCAAATGGCGGACGTGTTCACCTCCAACCCGGACCTGGATGCGTTCATCCTGATCGGCGGATGGGCCCAGTTCGCGCCGCAGGCCTATGCCCAGGTCACCGACCAGGTCATGGACAAGCTCAACAGCAACGAGCTCATCATCGTCGCCGGCG
>CAMLOA010000427.1 GCA_946481445.1 uncultured Devosia sp.
CAGTTCGCGCGCGGCCTCGGCCAGACGGTCGCGGCTCCACCCCTGCCGCGCCGCCGCAATAGCCAGGCCATCCACCGCCGCCTCCCCATAGCGATAGGCAGCCTCTCCGACGCGGTCCTGCGCCGCCAGTTCGGCGGCCTTGAGCACCATGCCGGCAGCGGCCGTCATCTCGTTGGAGAGCCGCCAGCGAGCCTGTGCGGCCGCAAGGTCATCGCCGGCAAGCAGCGCCAGCCTGGCAGCAGGGGAGCGCCCGCCCACCGCCTCGTAGGCGACCAGATGCCGCTGGGCTTCATCGGCCAAGACCAAGAGGCCCAGATCGGCCATCACCTCCAGAGTGTGCGCTATGGCCGGCAGAGCAAGCATGCGCAGCATCTCGCTGCCGATCCGCTCGGCTGAGATGTGTTGCAGGCGGGCTACCGCTTCCCGGCACGCTGCGAGCCCCTCACGATCAAACTGCTGGTTGCCGTGACTGGCCGAGAACCGGAAGAAGCGCCAGACGCGCAGCCCGTCCTCTTCGATGCGCCGCGCTGCCTCGCCGATGAAGCGCACCCGGCCCGCCAGGGTGTCCTCGACGCCCTTGAGCGGGTCATAAAGTGTGCCATCGGCAGCGCAATAGAGGGCATTGAGGGTGAAATCGCGCCGGCCCGCATCCTCGACCCAGTCGGTGCCGAAGGCCACCGTGGCATGGCGGCCATCAGTCTCGACATCGCGGCGCAAGGTGGTGACTTCGCACAGGGTGTCGCCCAGCTTGAGCGTCACCGTGCCATGGTCGATACCGGTCGGGTAATGGGCAATGCCGGCAGCCTGCGCGCGAGCAACTACGTCCTCCGGCACCAGTTCGGTGGCCAGGTCGATATCGGGATTCTCCCTCTGGCGGTTCAGGATGGTGTCGCGCACCACCCCGCCAACCGCACGGGTGCGGCGCAGGTGACCATCGAGCGCCGCGAAAATCGCCTGAGTCTCAGGGCGGCGCAGCCATTCGGCCTCCGCCAGGTCGGCAATGCTCACGACACGGCCTCGCTCATCACCAGATCGCGGAAGCGCCGCGTCAGATTGGCGGTAATGCCCCAGATGCGGTGCCCGTCATGGTCGATCTGCCAGGTGCGGTGCTCCTTGCCGTCCCGGCGGATGCGGAACTCGCCATAGGTGCCCGAATCGAGAATGCGCGCCAGCGGCACCTCGAAGACGGAATGCACCTCTTCCGGATTGGGCACGAAGGGGCCGCTGGGCTCGACCCGGGCCACGACGGGCGTGATCAGGTAGTTGGTGCCGGTATAGTAGGTGGGCATATAGCCCAGCACTTCGGCATCCTCGCGCTCCATGCCCACTTCCTCGAAGGCCTCGCGCAGGGCCGCGGCAGCAACGCCGTCATCGGCGGCATCGACCTTCCCGCCGGGAAACGCAACCTGCCCGGAATGGGCGCGCAGGTCCGGCGACCGCTCGGTATAGAGAACGGTGAAGCCCTCTGGCCTGTGCACCAGGGCGATCAGCACCGCCGCAGGCACCGGCGGACGCTCGAACGGACGCTCCGGCGCCCAGTCGGGCACCAGGACATCAGCCGGCGGCAGCGGCGGCGGCGCGCTCAGCAGGCGATCGATCAGGCGGGTGATGATGGCGTCATCGGACGACAAGTCGGCACCGGAATGTGGTTCGGAAGCGGGAGGATAGTCAGTGGCGTACGCGATGGCTACCCGCCCGTTGCCAGCTTGCAACCCGTTCGATCACTATGTCATTCCCAGAAGGTGGAGACCCAGGCCGCCAGGCGCGGTAGAGCAACAAAGGTTCCCGCTTTCGCGGGAATGACACCGTGGTGGTGAACCTCTCCCACAGGAGGGGCAAGGCATTCAGCCCTGCTGCCAGGCCGAGATGGGGCCGCTCAGAGTCTGTGCCAGCGTCTTGTCCTCGGCATAGACCAGCACGCGCGTCGGATCGACGGGGCCGGGGAACTGGATATTGCCCAGAGCAGTCGGCTCCCAGCCCAGAGGGCAATAATAGTCGCGGTCACCCACCAGCATGACGAAATGCCCGTCACCACGTTCCAGGGCACGCCGCGTCACTTCGCGGGCCAGGAGCTTGCCGGCGCCCAGCTTGCGGAAATTGGGATGCGTCGCCAGAGGCCCCAGCATCCAGCCATTGAGGCCGCCGATATTGATCGGTGTCATCCACACCGAGCCACAGGCAGTGCCGTCCACCTCGGCCACGAGGCTAAGGCTCGGGTCGATCATGAACCGCTCACGAATGCGATAGGCCGTCTTGGCGAAGCGGCCGGGCCCGAAGGCTATGGCATGCAGCTCTTCCATGAAGGCGTCATCGGCCGGGGTGGCCGGGCGCACCACCGGAACCCGAGCAGGAGCGAAGTCGGCCGCAGCCGGAGGCTGAGTTTGGATGTTCATGGGAATGATCCAGGACAGAAGATGCGTAGGACAAACGCGGCGCTCATCGGAGCACCGTCTATGAGGACCGCTTAGGGTCGTCGGGTTGCCAGCAAAACCTTCATTATCCTGGGCGCCTCCACGCCTAGACTCGCATTAGCACCACGGGGGCCTCGCGTAAAACGAAAAGTCATGGCCAATCCCCTCATTTTCAAGGCGCGCATGGCGTCTGTGTTCAAAATGCACAACGGATCGTTACGGTGGCACACACTTATCAACGCCGGCGCGTCCGCCTATGTGGCAGGCAACGCAATGGCATTGAGCGCAGTTGACGCTGTGAACATGCCGACAACATGACTGAAAGGGTACTTTCGTGGGACAATTGGTAGACGGCGTCTGGCAGACCAGCTGGTACGACACAAAGAAAACCGGCGGCCGCTTTGAACGCAGCAAGACCAGCTTCCGCAACTGGATCACGCCGGACGGCAGCGCCGGCCCCAGCGGAACCGGCGGGTTCAAGGCCGAAGCCGGCCGCTACCACCTCTATGTATCGCTGGCCTGTCCATGGGCGCATCGCACGCTGATCTTCCGCAAGCTC
>CAMLOA010000428.1 GCA_946481445.1 uncultured Devosia sp.
GCTCGCCGATCATGGCGATTTCGCCCTGGTTCATCACCCCGATGCGGGTGGCCAGGGTCATGGCCTCTTCCTGGTCGTGCGTCACCACGATGAAGGTGACACCCAGCGATTCCTGGATCTTGACCAGTTCGAACTGGGTTTCCTCGCGCAACTTCTTGTCCAGCGCGCCGAGCGGTTCGTCGAGGAGGAGCAGCTTGGGGCGCTTGGCGAGGGCGCGGGCGAGAGCCACGCGCTGGCGCTGGCCGCCCGAAAGCTGGTGCGGCCTGCGCTTGCCATAGTCCTGCAGCTTGACCAAAGCGAGCAGTTCGGCGACGCGGTCATTGATCTCGGCGCGCGGCAGGTGGTCGCGCTTGAGCCCATAGGCGATGTTCTGCTCCACGGTCATGTGGGGGAACAGCGCATAGGACTGGAACATCATGTTCACCGGCCGGTTGTAGGGCGGCACATGGGTCATGTCCTGCCCGTCGATCTCGATGGTGCCCGAGGTGGGCTGCTCGAAACCGGCCAGCATGCGCAGCAGCGTCGACTTGCCCGAGCCCGAGCCGCCCAACAGGCAGAACAGTTCGGACTTGTAGATGTCGAGAGAGACATCGTGCACGGCGGTGACGTCGCCAAACTTCTTGGTGACGTTGCGGATGCGCACGAAGGGTTTTGCTGCGGGGTCGCGCCAGGGGCGGGTATCGACAGCGAGCTGGGGCTTTTTCGCCATGGCGGACTCTTGGGAATGTCGAGGGGGCGGCCGAGCGGCCGCCCCCGGAACAGGTGTTACTGGCCGGTTTTGATGCGGGTCCAGGTGCGGGTCAAGACCTCTTCGAATTCAGGGCTGTGGGCCTTGAGCGCAAAGGCGTTGGCAACGGTCTCGGCGGGCGGGTAGATGCCCGGATTGCCCTTGACTTCCTCGGAGACGAACTCGGTCGCTGCCAGGTTCGGATTGGCATAGAACACGTAGTCGGTCACCGCGGCGATGACTTCGGGCTGCATGATGTAGTTGATGAACTTGTGGGCATTGTCCGGATGCGGGGCATCGGCGGGAATGGCCAGCAGGTCCATCAGCGTGGCGGCGCCTTCCTTGGGAATGACATAGCCCACTTCCACGCCCTGGCCGGCTTCGGCGGCGGCGTCGGCGGCGATGAAGATGTCGCCCGAATAGCCCAGGGCCAGGCAGATTTCGCCATTGCCCAGGTCATCGATATACTGCGACGAGTGGAAGTAGCGGATATGGGGCTTGACCGCGGTCAGCGCGGCTTCGGCCTTGGCCAGGTCTTCCTCGCTCTCCGAATTGGCATCGAGACCCAGATAGTGGAGCACGGTGCCCATGACTTCGCTCGGGCTGTCGAGCACGGCAATGCCGCAGCCGGCCAGCTTTTCGGCATTGGCCGGGTCGAGCAGGGCGGCCCAGGAATCGGGTGCGGCGCCCAAAGCCTCGGTGACCTTGGCCACGTTGTAGCCCAGGCCGATGGTGAAGGTCATGTAGGGAACCGAATGGGCATTGTCGGGGTCGTGCGTGGCGGCGACGCCCATCACGGCCGGGTCCATGTTGGCCAGGTTGGGCAACTTGGACTTGTCCAGCGGCAGCAGCAGGCCGGCCTGCACCTGGCGCTCCAGGAAATTGCCGGTGGGCACCACGATGTCATAGCCCGAATTGCCGGCCAGCAGCTTGGCGTCGACGATCTCGTTGTTGTCGTAGACGTCGTAGTTCACCTTGATGCCGGTCTCGGCCTCGAAATTGGCGATCGTGTCTTCGGCGATATAGTCGGACCAGTTGTAGACGTTGAGCACGGCCTCTTCCTGGGCCAGCACGGGGCTGGCGGCCAGCAGGGCGCCAAGGGCGATGGCGAGCGACTTGTTCATCTGGGGTGAAGCTCCTGTTCGGGTAGTTTCTGGTTGGCGTCGTTGCCGCGCTGGTTAGGGCGCAGCAATGGGGTCGGGCGTGCAGGGCACGCCGGCCTGCCGCGCGGGCAGGCGCTCAGGCGCGGGCGCTCATCTTTGAGTGCCCGGATCGTGCAATCCGGCCGGAATCGCTTGTGCAAGGAAAGAGCGCTCGGAAGCGCTGGCATGGCTGGCGGTCCTGTGCCCGGTTCGGGGCGCATATCGGCTGGCGCAAGGCGCGCAACCAACGATGACTGTCTGCAGCGAAGTGCCCTTTCCACGCTTTGGGTGCAGGGCGCAACCTAGAGCCAAAACCCCGGTGGGACAAGCGGTTTGCGGCCAAGAATCGCGGATGGTGAAGGCGGCGGTGCCCCAGCAGCCGAATGGGGTTGACGCCCCGCGCCAACAAGGCGCAAAACCCGCGCCGACACGGGCCCTGCCGGCCCAGGTAACCGTTCGAGAGTGTGAAGGTCCATGAGCGCCAAGGCCTATTTGTCGATTAGTCCGGAAGTCAAGAAAGCGCTGGCCGAAGGGCGCCCGGTGGTGGCGCTGGAATCGACCATCATCACCCATGGCATGCCCTATCCGCAGAACCTGACCATGGCGCAGAATGTGGAGGCGGTGATCCGCCGGCATGGCGCGGTTCCGGCCACCATAGCGATCATGGATGGCCGCTTCTGCGTGGGCGTGTCGGGTGAGGATCTCGAGCGGCTGGCGCTCGAGGGCGGCAAGGCTGCAAAGGCCAGCCGGCGCGACGTCTCGGCATTGCTGGTCAAGGGCGCGATGGCCGGCACAACCGTTGCCACCACCATGCAGATCGCCGCTTTGGCTGGCATTCATGTTTTCGCCACCGGCGGCATTGGCGGCGTCCATCGCGGTGCCGAGGAGACCTTCGACATCTCCGCCGACCTCGAGGAGTTGAGCCGCACGCCCGTTGCCGTGGTCTGCGCGGGTGCCAAGTCCATCCTGGATATCGGCAAGACGCTCGAAGTGCTCGAAACCAACGGCGTTCCCGTGCTCGGCTACGGGACCGACGACTTCCCGGCATTCTGGGCGCGCAAGAGCGGACATCGGGTGGACCATCG
>CAMLOA010000429.1 GCA_946481445.1 uncultured Devosia sp.
TGATCAACAACCAGATCGGCTTCACCACGAGCCCGATGTATTCGCGCTCCTCGCCCTACCCGACCGATGTTGCCAAGATGATCGAGGCGCCGGTGCTGCATGTGAACGGCGACGACCCCGAAGCGGTGGTGTTCGCCGCGAAGGTGGCTGTCGAGTTCCGGCAGAAGTTCGCGCGCCCTGTCGTCATCGACATGTTCTGCTATCGCCGCTTCGGCCACAATGAGGGCGACGAGCCGAGCTTCACCCAGCCGCTCATGTACTCCAAGATCCGGTCGCACCGGTCGACGCTGGAGCTCTATTCGGAGAAGCTGGTATCCGAGGGGCTGCTGACCGCGGCCGACGTCGACAAGCTCAAGGCCGACTGGAAGGCCAAGCTCGAGGCCGAATTCGAGGCGGGCCAGGACTATCGTCCCAACAAGGCCGACTGGCTCGACGGCGCCTGGAAGGACTTCAAGCCGGCCGAACAGGAAGGTCCGCGCCGTGGCGACACGGGCGTCGAAGTCGAGCAGCTCGCCAAGGTCGGGATGGCCCTGACGCGGGTGCCTGAAGGCTTCAACGTCCACAAGACGGTCAAGCGCTTCATGGACAACCGGCTGGCCGCCATCGAATCGGGCGAGGGCATAGACTGGGCGACGGCGGAGGCATTGGCCTTCGGCACGCTGGTCACCGAGGGCCACCCGGTCCGCCTTTCCGGCCAGGACGTGGAACGCGGCACGTTCAGCCAGCGCCATTCCGTGCTCAACGACCAGCAGATCGACGGCAAGACCTATACCCCGCTGAACAATCTCAGCGAGGACCAGTGCCGCTACGAGGTCATCAATTCGATGCTGTCCGAAGAGGCCGTTCTCGGCTTCGAGTATGGCTATTCGCTTGCCGAGCCCAAGGCGCTCACCATCTGGGAAGCCCAGTTCGGCGACTTCGTGAATGGTGCGCAGGTGGTGATCGACCAGTTCATCTCCTCGGGCGAGCGCAAGTGGTTCCGTATGTCGGGCCTGGTGATGCTGCTGCCGCATGGCTATGAAGGGCAGGGCCCCGAGCATTCCTCGGCGCGCCCGGAGCGCTTCCTGCAGTTGTGCGCCGAAGACAATATGCAGGTGGCCAATATCACAACGCCGGCCAACTACTTCCACGCCCTGCGCCGCCAGGTGACGCGCGACTTCCGCAAGCCGCTGATCCTGATGACACCCAAGAGCCTGCTGCGCCACAAGCGCGCTGTCTCGGGCCTGGTCGAAATGGGCCCCGATTCCTGCTTCCATCGCCTGCTGTGGGACGATGCCGAGGCACCGGGGGCGCCCAAGACCACCATCAAGCTGGCGGCCGATGACAAGATCCGTCGTGTCGTGCTGTGTACCGGCAAGGTCTACTACGACCTGCTGGAGGACCGCGAGAAGCGCGGGCTGAACGATGTCTACCTGCTGCGCATCGAACAGCTCTATCCCTTCCCGGCCAAGGCCTTGCTGGACGAACTGAACCGCTTCCCCAATGCGGAGGTGATCTGGTGCCAGGAAGAACCCAAGAACATGGGTGCGTGGGCGTTCATCCAGCCCTATGTTGAATGGGTGTTCGACCAGATGGGCCGAACCGGCCAGCGCGTCCGCTACATCGGCCGCCCGGCTTCCGCCTCCACCGCCACGGGCCTGATGCGGACCCATCTCGCCCAATTGCAGGCCTTCCTCGACGAAGCCTTCGCCAACTAAAAGGACAAGACAATGTCGACTGAAATCCGCGTGCCGACGCTGGGCGAAAGCGTCACCGAGGCCACGATCGGCCAGTGGTTCAAGAAGGTGGGGGACACCGTCGCCGCCGATGAACCCATCGTCGAGCTGGAAACCGACAAGGTGACCATCGAGGTACCCGCTCCCGCCGCCGGCGTCCTGGAGGCCATTGCCGCAGAGGCGGGCACCACGGTGGACGTTGGCGCCCTGCTCGGCGCCATCGGTGGGGCAGGGGCAGCTGCGGCTCCCGCTGCCGCGCCCGCGCCGGAAAAGGCCGAAGTTCCCGCTGCCAATGCTGCCGGCCCCGAGCCGGTCAAGCCCACCGGCACCGAGATGCCGCCCGCACCCGCGGCGCAGAAGCTGATCAATGAGAGCGGCCTCAATGTCGGCGACATCGACGGCTCCGGCAAGCGTGGCCAGGTTCTCAAGGAGGACGTGCTCAGTGCCATGAGCAAGCCTGCCGCGGCCCCTTCGGTTGCCCAGGCCGCACCGGCCAGCGCTCCCGCTGCGCCAGTGGCCGCTCCCGCGGCCAAGCCTGCCGAGGCGCCCAAGGCTCCGGCTGCGCCGCGCGCGCCGGTCAGCGCCGACGATGCGAGCCGCGAAGAACGGGTCAAGATGACCCGCCTGCGCCAGACCATCGCCCGCCGCCTCAAGGACGCCCAGAACACCGCCGCCATGCTGACCACCTTCAACGAGGTGGACATGAAGCCGGTGATGGACCTGCGCAATTCCTACAAGGAACTGTTCGAGAAGAAGCATGGCGTCAAGCTCGGCTTCATGGGCTTCTTCACCAAGGCCGTGGTGCACGCGCTCAAGGAGATTCCGGCCGTCAATGCCGAGATCGATGGCGATGACCTGATCTACAAGCAGTACGCCCATATCGGGGTGGCTGTCGGCACCGACAAGGGCCTCGTCGTGCCGGTGGTCCGCAATGCCGACCAGATGTCGATTGCCGAGATCGAAAAGGAGATCGGCAACCTGGGCAAGAAGGCGCGCGACGGCCAGCTGTCGATGGCAGACATGCAGGGCGGTACCTTCACCATCTCCAATGGTGGCGTCTACGGTTCGCTGATGTCGACGCCGATCCTCAACGCGCCGCAGTCGGGTATTCTGGGCATGCACAAGATCCAGGAACGGCCCGTGGTCGTGGGTGGCCAGATCGTCATCCGCCCGATGATGTATCTGGCGCTGAGCTACGACCACCGCATCGTCGACGGCAAGGAGGC
>CAMLOA010000430.1 GCA_946481445.1 uncultured Devosia sp.
AGGCCAGCTGCTCCATGGCGGCGGAGGTTTCCTCGATGGTCGCCGCCTGCTTGGTGGTGCGCTCCGAAAGGTCATTGGCACCGCTGAGGATTTCCCCCGTCGCGGTCTTGAGCGTCCGCGAGGTATCCTTGAGCTGGCCGACAATGTCGGTGAGCTTCTCGGCCACCGCATTGGTATCGGCCTTGAGCTTGGCAAAGGCGCCCTGATAGTCGCCGCGCATCCGCTTGGTGAGATCGGTATCGGCCAGCGAGGCCAGCACCTCACCCGTCTCGCTGACGCCGCGGTCAACCGTGGCGACGAGATTGTTGACCGAACTGGCCAGCGCGTTGAGCTCGGCATCGGGGAATTCGGTATCCACCCGGCGGCTGAAGTCGCCGGCAATGGCCGCATCGACCACCGCACCGAAGGCACGCTGCAGATCCTGCATCATGGCGGCGCGCTCGGCCTGGCTGCGGATGATCTGGGCGGCTTCCGCCTCGGTCATCTGCGCGACCTTGACGCCGTTTTCGCGGAACACTTCCACGGCGCGCGCCATGGCGCCGATCTCGTCCTTGCGGCCGCCGCCGCGCACCTCGACATCGAGGTCGCCATCGGCAAGCGCCTCCATCGTGGTGGTCAGGCGGCTGATCGGACGGCTGACCGAGCGGGCGAAGAAATAGCCGGCAATCGCGGCAATGGCCAGCAGGCCCCCGCCAATGGCCAGCATCATGTTGCGCATCTCGGTGATGGGCGCATAGGCCTCGTCCTCGCCGATTGCCGTCACCACGGCCCAGTTGGCACCACCAAAGCTGACCGGCTGGGCGGTCAGGATCATGTCCATGCCGCGATAGTCGCTCGAAATGCCGGTGGCCTCGGTGCCGGCCAATGCCGCGTCCACCACCGGATTCTCGAACAGGGTGACAAGGGAATCGTCGGCATCGGAGAAGCGGGAATCGGACCGCATCAGGTAGTCGGGGCCCACGAAGAAGCTTTCGCCCGTTTCGCCCAGGCCCTCGCTCTTGCTCATGATGGCGTTGACCGACGCGGTCGACAGCGCCACCGCCAGCACGCCAACCAGCTTGGCGCGGTTGTCGAAGACCGGCGTGGCCATGAAGGCCTCCGGCAGGCCGCTCCCCGGCGCATAGGCCGAATAGTCCTGGAACGACACCTGGCCGCCTTCGGTCATGGCCGCTGCCGCCTGGAACGCCCGGCCCAGGCCTGTATCGGCACCCGCGCCGCCCGCGGCAAAGTTCGTGGCGAAATCGTCCCGCTTCTTGACCGAATAGATGAGGTTGCCGGTGGGGTCGATCAGCATCAGGTCGGCATAGCCGCGCGCCTGCAGCTGGCGCCGGAAGGCCGGATGGATCTTGGAATGGGTGAAGTCGTAATTGGTGCGCTTGTCGGCCGTCGACACGTCGAGCAGTTCGCGCTGCGCCGGGTCGGGATTGTTGGTGATATAGGCGGTCTGCAGCGCCACCACCGGATCGGTGGCCAGCGAACCGGTCAGGAACTGGCCCCAGGTGATGTTGAGGTCGCGCAGGATGGTCTGGGTGGATTCGGTCGCCGAGGTGATCGTCAGGTCCTTGGCGACGCCCTCCAGGTAGGATTGCAGTTCCGCCGAGGTCTGCGTCGCGATCGTCTTGATCTGCCGCTGCGACAGGCTGTCCACCGTTGCCGAGCCGATCAGGTAGCTGGCAATGCCCACCCCGACGCTCACCAAAAGGGCCGAACCCACCAAGGCCAGAGGCAGCTTTTGGGCAATCTTCAGATGCGGCAACAATCCCATGAATAAAAACTCCAGCTCGTTCCTTGCGTCACCACGCGCATGCCACCCCCCGATGACATGAAAAGGCGCGCCCCTGGCCGGGCGCCTCCTGCGGTGACCTCCCCACTATTTTGCCGACACGAGTCGGCGTCTGAAACGTTACACTGGGGCGATTAATCACTCCTTACGGATAAATCCCACCTGCCTCAATTTTCGGCATTTCAGCGAGCGGGCGCGCAAAACGAAAAGGCCGCCCACGCGGGGCGGCCCTTTTTCCGATGTGGCGCGGCCAGTCAGCTCAGCGCGCCGATCACCGCTTCGATGCGCTTCTTCATGGTCGACGCGTCGAACGGCTTGATGATGTAGTTGTTGACGCCAAAAGAGATGGCTTCCTTCACCTGCTCCTTGTCGGACCGGCCCGTTGCCATGATGAACGGCATGGCCTGGGTGCGGGGATGCTTGCGGATCACCTTGAGCAGGGTCAGCCCGTCAATGTCCTCCATGTTCCAGTCGGAAATGATCAGGTCGACATTGGACTTTTCCAGCTTGCCCAGGGCGTCGCGGCCGCTCTTGGCCTCGATGATGTCCTTGAAGCCCAGTTGCGTCAGGATGTACTTGCATATCCCGCGCATGGACTGCTGGTCGTCTACGATGAGAACGCTGACAGCGCTGGCTTTTGGCATGGTCTAGTTCACCTTGTTAGCGCCCGGGGTTGGGACCCCGCACCTTCACTCGAACACTAGGCAACAAGCGTTACAAATCTCTCAATCGCCTTATTTGCATTGCGCCTCGGCCGGGCTCAGGCGGCCGATTTGAGACGCACCAGGGCGTTAGCCAGGCGCCCGGCTATCGCTTCCACCGGCGCCTGCTCGACCACGGCGCCTTCCTCGAAGGCCACGCGCGGCATGCCATAGACCAGGGCGGAGGCCTGGCTCTGCCCCACGGTATAGGCACCCGCGTCGCGCATCATCTTGAGGCCCCGGGCTCCATCGCGTCCCATTCCGGTCAGGATGGCACCGACGGCCATCGGTCCGATGGTCCTGGCAACGGATTCGAACAGCACGTCCACGCTGGGCCGGTGGCCCGATTCGAGCTCGTCATGGGCCAGGCGGCACTTGAGCTGGCCCGAAGAGCGCTCCACCCGCAGGTGATAGTCGCCGCGCGCCACATAGGCATGGCCGGCCAGAAGCGGCA
>CAMLOA010000431.1 GCA_946481445.1 uncultured Devosia sp.
CGCAATACCAGGCGCACAGCCTGATCCGCCACCTGCAGCGCGGCTGGAACTTCCTCAGGACCGAGCGTAACGAGAGCTTCGACGTGCTGCCCGCCAGCCAGCGCGTGAAGGAAGACATGTGGTATGCGGGGACGGCCGACGCCGTGTACCAGAACATGGACATCATTGAGGATTATGGTGCGCGCTACATCGTCATCCTGGCGGGCGACCACATCTACAAGATGGACTATGAAATCATGCTCCGCCAGCACGTGGATACGGGCGCGGACGTGACGATCGGGTGCCTGGAAGTGCCACGCCTCGAGGCCACGGGCTTCGGCGTGATGCATGTGGACGGCCGCGACCGGGTGGTCGATTTCGTCGAGAAGCCCAAGGACCCGCCAGGCATCCCGGACAAGCCGGACATGGCGCTGGCCTCGATGGGCATCTATGTGTTCGAGACCAAGTTCCTGATGGAGCAACTGCGCCGCGATGCGGCCACCGAAGGCTCCAGCCGCGATTTCGGCAAGGACATTATTCCCTATATCGTCAAGAATGGCACTGCCTGGGCGCATCGCTTCCCGCGCTCCTGCGTCCGCTCGAGCAAGGAAGAGGTCAGCTACTGGCGCGATGTTGGCACCATTGACGCCTATTGGAAGGCTTCGATCGACCTGACCGATATCGAGCCGCAGCTCGACCTTTATGATCGCGACTGGCCGATCTGGACCTATGCCGAGATCACGCCGCCGGCCAAGTTCGTGCATGACTTCGACGGGCGGCGCGGATCGGCGGTGAACTCGCTGGTGTCCGGCGATTGCATCGTGTCGGGCGGCCACCTGCAGCGGACACTTCTCTCCACCGGCAGCCGCGTGCATTCCTATTCGGAACTGCAGGAGGCGGTGGTGCTGCCCTATTGCGATATCGGTCGCAACGCGCGGCTCAAGAAGGTCGTCATCGACCGCGGCGTCAATATTCCCGAGGGGCTGGTCGTGGGCGAGGACCCCGAATTCGACGCCAAGTGGTTCCGCCGCACCGATGATGGCGTGACGCTCATCACCCAGAACATGGTCAACAAGTATCTGGCGGGCCGATGATCGAAGTTCTCTCGGTTGCCTCCGAGGTCTACCCGCTGATCAAGACCGGTGGGCTCGCCGATGTCGCCGGTGCGCTGCCGGGGGCTCTCAGCGATTGCAACGTGACCATGCGCACGCTCGTGCCGGGCTATCCCGCCGTGATGAGCCGGCTCAGCGGCGGGCGCGTGGTCAAGGAGCTGGACGACCTCTTCGGCGTGCCGGCCAAGCTGATCGCGGCGCGTGTGGAGGGACTCGACGTCATCGTCATCGAGGCGCCTGTGCTCTACGACCGCCCGGGCAACCCCTATGTGGGGCCGGATGGCTGGGACTGGCCGGACAACTGGAAGCGCTTTGCCGCGCTGAGCTGGGTGGCCGCGGAACTGGCCATGGGGATGGTGGACGGATACCACCCGCAGGTGATCCATGCCCATGACTGGCAGGCGGGCCTCGCGCCCGCCTATATCAAGTTCGGCCAGACCGACCGGGTGAAGACGATCATGACCGTCCATAACATGGCGTTCAAAGGCTTCTTCGGGGCGGAGATATTCGGGCAGCTTCGCCTGCCGCCCCATGCATTCGGCGTGGGCGGCGTGGAGTTCTTTGGCGGCGTATCCTACCTCAAGGCCGGGATGGAGTGCGCCGACTTCGTGACCACGGTCAGCCCCAACTATGCCGACGAGATTCGCACGCCCGCTTTCGGCATGGGGCTCGAAGGCCTGCTCAACGGCCGGGCCGATACCGTCACGGGCATCCTGAACGGCATCGACATCAAGGCGTGGGACCCTGCGACCGATCCGGCCCTGGCGCAGACATACAGTGCCAACACCCTGCATCTGCGCGCCGCCAACAAGGCTGCGGTGGTCGAGAAGTTCGGGCTGGATGGCACGGACGGGCCGCTCTTCTGCGTGGTGAGCCGCCTGACCGACCAGAAGGGCATGGACCTCCTGCTCCAGGCCGTGGATGGCCTGGTCGACCTGGGGGGGCGCCTGGCCGTGCTCGGCTCGGGGGAGGCTTACCTCGAAGACGGGTTCCGGCATCAATGGCAGCGCCACCCCGGAAAGGTCGGGATCATCACCGGCTATAACGAGCAGTTGAGCCACCTGATGCAGGGGGGATGCGACGCCATCCTGATTCCCTCGCGGTTCGAACCATGCGGGCTGACCCAATTGTATGGGCTGCGCTATGGCTGCGTGCCGGTGGTGAGCCGGATCGGCGGACTGGCCGATACCGTGATCGACGCCAACCCGGCGGCCTTGATGGCGGAAGTTGCCACCGGCGTTGTGCATGACGCCAATTCGGCCCATGCGCTCTACGAAGCCATCCGCAGGACCGTGCGGCTCTACCACGATGACAAACTCTGGAAGAAAATCCAAAGGCGAGGGATGAAGTCGGACGTCTCCTGGGAGACGAGCGCCAGACGCTATGCCGATCTCTACGCCAATCTCACCGGGCTCGATGCAAATGACCACAGTGCAGACCATTAAGACCACGCCCTATGCCGACCAGAAGCCGGGCACTTCGGGCCTGCGCAAGCGGGTCACAGTCTACCAGCAGCCCAATTACGTGGAGAACTACATCCAGGCCATATTCGACAGCCTCGAAGGCTTCGAGGGCCAGACGCTGGTGATCGGCGGGGATGGGCGCTTCTACAATGATGTCGCCATCCAGAAGGCGATCCGCATCGCCGCGGCCAATGGCTTCGGCCGGGTACTGGTGGGGCAGAACGGACTGCTGTCGACTCCTGCCGCCAGCCATGTCATCCGCCATCACAAAGCCTATGGCGGGCTGGTGCTATCGGCCAGCCACAATCCGGGCGGGCCGGACGGCGACTTCGGCATCAAGTACAATATCGGCAATGGCGGACCGGCGCCGGAGAAGATAAC
>CAMLOA010000432.1 GCA_946481445.1 uncultured Devosia sp.
GGGCCGGGGCTCCCCGCAAGGCCTGGTCTTCAGGTGGGTTCTGGATTGGCGCAGTTGGCTAGACACACGGGATCCCAAGACGTGTCAGTCGCAACCGGCCGCGAACGACGGGTGGTGTGTCGTGCCGGTGAGACTGGGGGCGGGGCGGCGGCACGGGTGCCGGTTCCCCGCCGCGCCAAGGCGATCAGGTGGACGTCAGCACCACATTGGGGTAGCGCCCGGCATTGCCGGCCAGGTCGGGCTCGACGATCTCCTGCCATGCCAGTCCGACCATGGCATGCTCCCTCGCGGCGATGGCGTTGCCGCCGATGTGAACATTGCCAGCGCCATCCACCACGCTGACGCCGATGCCGATCCGGCTCTCCGACACGACGTTGCCGCTGATCATCACGTTGCGCAGGAAGGTGCCGTAGCCGGCTGCGATGGCAACGCCCGGAACATTCTGCACCGTGTTGCCGGTGATGGCCGTTTCCGCCTCGGCAAAGATGCCGATGGGTATGGTGTCTGGGTTGACCTGCGAGACCGGCGTGATGTTGCGCACGATATTGCCGCTGCACACCGCGAGCTGGCCGCCGGTATCCAGATTGGTGATCGAGATGCCGGTTGCTGCACCATCGACGATGTTGTTGGCAATGATGGAACCGGAAAATCCGAACTCCGAAAAGATCGCCACCTCACCCGAGCGCAGGCAGACATTGCCTGACACCTGGCTGTTGCGGGTGGTGTTGAGGCGCACCGCGGTGAAGGCGCAGTCGGCGATGTGATTGTTGGCCACGATCACCTCGTCGGCGTTGAACACGTTGATGCCATTGCCATTCTGGCCGTTGCCGCCAGCGCGCCAATCGATCTGCGATATGCGATTGCCCGTGATGATCGAGCCGTCGGGACCCGGCTCGGTGCGCCAGATGCGGATGCCGGCATTGCCGCAGCCGCTGATCTTGTTCCCCGAGGCAAGGAGGCCCCGGCTGTCCATTGCATGGATGGCAGCGTCGCCCATGGCGCTGAACACGCAGTCCCGGATGGTGACTGCGGAATCGAAGATGCTGACGCCCACGCCGGTCGCTTCGCTGAAGCTGCACCGTTCGAGTGTCACGCCCGACGCGTACTCGAAGTCGAGAAGGGACGCTGCGCCGTCGTCGCCCGAGAAGCCGATATCGCGCAGCACCAATCCTACTCGTTCATGGAGGCTGCCCACGCTCACGCCTCCGAACGAGGCGATAAGGGTGGACCCAGGGACCCCTTCCACCACCAGACTCTCGGGGAAGGTGAGCCCCCGCGCGCGAATGCGCCCGCGGGGGAGGCGCAGGACCTGGCCTGAGCCTGCCGCCAGTTCGAGAGCATTCTGCAGGACCGCGCTCTGGTCGGCGTCCGAGTCGCCGACAATGCCAAGCGACGCTGCTTCCAGCGCCGCCTGGCCCATGGCCGGGGTGGCGATGACGAGGCCCAGTCCGGCCATGACGACGCGGCGATTGAGTGGAGAAATCTGCATGGCGCGATTGTGCCAGAGTACGGCTGCCAGACCAGTCAAACCCGGCGGCTTGGTGAATGCCATCCGTGGAAGGGCCAGGGCGCGGCTTGTTCCGGTAGCCGGCACGCGGCTATAACGGGCACGGTATTCGATTGCACAGGTGGCCCCGCATGCTCGTTGACGGCAAGATCTTTCTGGGGGCCAGCACGCGGCCCGAATATCTCGCCCTCAAATATGGCAACCGGCATGGATTGGTCACCGGAGCGACCGGCACGGGCAAGACCGTGTCGCTGCAGGTGCTGGCCGAGGGCTTTTCGGCCGCCGGCGTGCCGGTCTTCGCCGCTGACATCAAGGGTGACCTCTCGGGTATCGCCAAGATGGGCAAGGCGCAGGGCTGGCAGACCCAGCGGGCCCAGGACATCGGCTTCTCCGATTTTCACGACGACGTCTTTCCAGTGATCTTCTGGGACTTGTTCGGCCGGCAGGGGCACCCGATTCGGGCCACGGTCTCGGAGATGGGCCCCGTGCTGCTCAGCCGTATCCTGGAGCTCAACGATACCCAGGAAGGTGTGCTCAACATTGCCTTCAAGCTGGCCGATGACGAGGGACTGCTCCTGCTCGACCTCAAGGACCTGCGGGCGCTGCTGATCGACGTCCAGGAGCGGGCACGGGAGGTGTCGACGCGCTATGGCAACGTGACGACCGCCACCATTGGCGCCATCCAGCGCGCGCTGCTGGTGCTGGAGCAGCAAGGGGCCGACGGTTTCTTTGGCGAACGGGCCCTGGACATTGCCGACCTCATGCGCACCGACACCGATGGCCGCGGTTTCGTCTCGGTGCTGGCCGCCGACGAATTGATGTCCTCGCCGCGCCTCTACGCTACTTTCCTGCTGTGGCTGCTGAGCGAACTCTTCGAGGAACTTCCCGAAGTGGGCGATATGGACAAGCCAAAGCTGGTCTTCTTCTTCGACGAAGCTCATCTCCTGTTCGACGATGCGCCCAAGGCGCTGATCGACAAGGTCGAGCAGGTCGTCAAGCTGGTCCGCTCCAAGGGCGTAGGCGTCTATTTCGTGACGCAGAATCCCGTGGACATTCCCGAAGCGGTTCTGGCCCAGCTGTCCAACCGCATCCAGCATGCCCTGCGGGCGTACACGCCGCGCGAGCAGAAGGCGGTCAAGGTGGCCGCGGAAACCTTCCGCCCCAACCCGGAATTCTCGACCGAGGAAGCGATCACCCAGCTCGGCATCGGGGAAGCGCTGGTCTCGGTGCTCGAGGACAAGGGCGTGCCGTCCATCGTGGGGCGAACCATGATCCGGCCGCCTTCGGCCCAGGTCGGTCCCCTCAGTCCGGCCGAGCGCGACTCCATCCTCGCCATTTCTCCGGTTGGCCAGCTCTATGATGAGATTACCGACCGGGAATCAGCGTTCGAGGTGTTGGCGCGGCGGGCTCGCGACCGGCAATTG
>CAMLOA010000433.1 GCA_946481445.1 uncultured Devosia sp.
AATTGACCACGAGGCCCCGCGCCACCCCGCCGGGCAGGTTGGCCTTGCACCAGTCGACCGCGGCCGAGGAGCATTTGGACCTGGTCAGTACGCCCGCGGCCGTCGTGCCTTCGTCAAAGGCCATCAGCAGCACATCGGTCCGGTTCTTGTACTTGATGCCGGCCTCCGCGGTGGCAAAGCGCACCCCTGATATGGCCGGCAGGTCGGGATAGGATTTGGGAGCGAGCGGGGAAACCGGATGGGCGGCCATGGCAGAACCTTGAGGGCAAATCGTGCCATGGGTGTGCCCGAAAGGGCGGTTGGACGCAAGCGGGGCGACCTGGCTCAGCGTTCGGCCGCGTGTTCGGGCGCGGCATGCAATATCTGCACGTCGGGCGACTGCACCAGGTGCAGATAGCGTTCGAATTGCACCAGCACATCGGCGATGAGTTGATCGCGCTGCAGGCCCATGACGTCGTAGCCTCGGCCGCCGCTGGAAAAATATGTCCGCGCCTCGTAGCGCTGCTCCGGCTTTCCCGCGGCCAGCGGAGAGAGGCTGGCGATCGGATGCGCGGCCAGGGCGATGCCATAGACGAAGTCGCGCACGCCATCGGCGGGGGAGCGCAGGGCTATGGCGCCAGTGTCCTCTACCATCACTTCTGCGGCACGGCCGCGTTCGGTAAGTTCTCGCGCCACCTGTTCGAGCGCCGGCATCGCTTGTTCGGCAATGAACGTTTTCACGTCCTCGCGGCTGGGCGCGCGCAGCATCATGCCGAGGCGTCGCTGCCAGGTGAGGCCCGCAGCCGGCTGGGCCGGTGCGGAGGTTGCATCACGATGCGCTTGCAGGTGGGCCAGGTCGGCGCGCATGCCGACAAAGAGCGACCAGACCAGCGCCAGCATGACGAAGGTGAAGGGCAGGGCGCTGGCAATGGTCGCCGATTGCAGGGCGCCCAGGCCGCCGGCCAATAGCAGGCTGGCCGCGACGACGCCTTCGAGCGCACACCAGAAGATGCGTTGGCCCGTCGTCGTCTCGGTCTCCCCGCCCGCAGCGATGGAATCCACCACCAGCGAGCCGGAATCGGAGGATGTGATGAAGAAAATGGCGACAAGCACGACCGCAAGCGTCGAGGTAATGCCGGAGAGCGGCAGATACTGGAAGAAGTGGAACAGACCTACCGACACATCGGCGGCAATAGCCCGGCCCAGTTCACCCGCGGCGATACCGGTATCGATGGATATGGCGGTATTGCCGAATACCGTCATCCAGAAAAAGGTGAAGCCGGCCGGGATGAACAGCACGGCGGTGACGAATTCGCGCACGGTGCGGCCGCGCGAAATGCGCGCAATGAACATGCCCACGAATGGCGACCACGAAATCCACCAGGCCCAATAAAACAGCGTCCAGGCGTCGATCCAGGGCGTGGGTTCATAGGCGTAGATATTGAAGGTGCGCAGAACCAAACGGTCGAGATAAAGCCCGAGATTCTGTACGAAATCACGGAAAAGCTGGCCGGTAGGACCCACGAAGAGCACGAAAACCATCAGCAGGATGGCGACCACCAGATTGGTTTCGGACAGGATGCGCACGCCCTTGTCGAGCCCGGTTACGACCGACACGGTGGCCAGGGCTGTGATGACGGCGATGAGCGGCAGCTGCACGGCGGGGCTGATCGGTACGCCAAGCAGGTAGTTCAGGCCGGCATTGATCTGGGCGACCCCCAGGCCGAGCGAGGTGGCGATGCCGAACATGGTGCCGACAATGGCAAAGATATCCACGGCATGGCCGATGGGGCCGTTGATGCGTTCCTTGAGCAGCGGGTAGAGGCCGGAACGGATGGTCAGCGGCAGGTTATAGCGATAGCCGAAATAGGCCAGCGAAAGTCCCACCACGGCATAGATGGCCCAGGCATGGATGCCCCAATGGAAGAAGGTGACGCTCATCGCCTCCCGCGTGGCTTCGATCGTTCCCGGCTCGGCAGTGGGTGGGGCCATGAAGTGGGTCATCGGCTCACCCACGGCGTAGAACATCAAGCCTATGCCCATGCCGGCGGCAAATAGCATGGCAATCCAGGAGCTGAAACGGAAGTCGGGGGTTGAATCGTCCGGTCCCAGCCTCAGCCTTCCATAGCGCCCCAGGCAGAGGAGCAGGACACTGGCCAGGAAAATGCCGACCGACAGCAGGTAAAGCCAGCCGAACCCGGCAAGGATGCTGGCCTGCAAGGCGCTGAAAACCGTGCCTGCGCGATTGGGGAAGATGATGCCGACCGCCAGGAACAGGCCGATGATACTGATCGAGCCGAAAAATACCGGCGGGTTGATAACGAACCGCTTGAACATGACGCCCCCCAACAGCCGCGAGGGAAATGCTTCGAGACGGGATGAGGTTCCGTCTCGAAGCCGTGTATCACGCCGCCGCTACCTTCTTGCCGGCGATGAAGGCGCCGAAGCGGCGGTTGATGAAGGGCACGAGCAGCAGCACGATCGTCGAGGCCATGGCGGGCACGAGGATCAGGCTGCGCTGCCACATTTCCCAACCGGGGGTGAGCGGCATCAGCACATAGAGGTAGAGCGTGACGATCGGATAGACGAAGACGGTCATCAGGCCCGTCAGGCGAAGGCGGGAAGCAAGGGAGGGTTGCATTTGCGCATTCCTATTGAAACGGTACGTTTCGTTATGTAACGGAACGACACGTTTCGTTCAAGTCCTTTTCTTGTGAAAAATTTTGAACCATATTGGCGCCATGAGCACGCAACTGGCCGACGATATCGACGACCGCCGCCGTTCCATTGGCGCGCGCCGCAATCCCGAGACCGAAGCCGCTATCCTGGAAGCGGCCGAAGCCATCATGGCGGAGCAGGGCATTGCCGGCTTTTCCATCGAGGCGGTGGCCAAAAGGGCGCGGGCCGGCAAGCCGACCATCTATAAATGGTGGCCGGGCAAGACGGCGTT
>CAMLOA010000434.1 GCA_946481445.1 uncultured Devosia sp.
GGATTGATGCAGGCAGCGTGTGGCCGGCGGCGGTGCGGCGGATGGAGTCGTGCATTCCAGTGGGGCGGGTGCCGATGCGCGGTGCATGGGTCGTTGGCCGATGCTTGCGGGTCCCCTGCGACCGGGTTGCGCTGCCGGTCCGGGGCCAGGCTGCTGCTGCGTCAAGGGCGCAGCGGGGATCGGAATAGTTCACTTGACGGCTTTCGTGCTTCGCAGCCATCCTGCGATCGAGAGGCAGCCCCGCCCGGGTGCTGCATGGCCAGGGAGGCAATAGCAGACAAAGTACGTGCCGTCGCCGTGCGCGGTTCGCCCGATCCTCGGTGGGGTGCCGCTCGTGACCTGTCCCTGTCGCCGTGTCAAGAAAGACCCACCTGGCCCATCGGCGGGGCGCCGCAGATGTCTTGTCCTCCTTACCATGCCGCCACATCACACTGCGAAGCAGGATCAGGGAATGTCGATTGCACGGCCGGGGGACTGGTGGGGCGCCATGGGATCGGTGGTCGTGCACGATGCGTTGCGGGGCATCGTGGCCCGGCCGATCGAGGCCGTGGACCTGGCGTTTCTCCGTTCGCTGTATGCCCAGATTCGTGCCGAAGAGATGGCCGCCAGCGGCTGGCCGCCGGACCAGGTCCGGCAATTCCTGGCCATGCAGTTCGACCTGCAGCATCGGTACTACCAGGAGCACCATGCGGGCGCGGACTTCCTGGTCCTCCTGCGCGAAGGCCAACCCATTGGCCGCATCTATTGGCGCGAGCAGGGCGATGAGGCCTGTCTCATCGACATTTCCCTGGTGCCGGCGGAACGCGGTCGCGGCGTCGGCACGGCATTCATGCGCTTGCTGACCACCCGCGCCGACGCCCGCGGCCAGGACATCGTGCTCCATGTGGAGCCATTCAATCCCGCCTTGAGGCTTTATCGCCGCTTCGGCTTCGAGACCTTGGGCGACAACGGCATCTATGCCAAGTTGCGTCGCCGCGCTTCCCAACCCGCCGTCCAGGACGGTTGAATTCCTTCACCACCAGGGAGACATGAGATGAGTGAGCCGTTTCTGGGTGAAATCCGCATGGTCGGATTCAATTTCGCGCCCACCGGTTGGGCATTCTGTACCGGGCAGACCATGTCGATTGCGCAGAACAGCGCCTTGTTCGCGCTGCTGGGCGTCACCTTCGGCGGCAATGGCCAGGTGACCTTCGGGCTGCCGGACTACCGGGGCCGCAGTCCGGTGGGCATGGGCGCGGGCCCCGGTCTCACGACCATCCAGCAAGGCGAGATGAGCGGCACGGAGAACGTGACGCTGCTGACTTCGCAGATGTCGCAGCACACGCACGCCGCCGTCTTTGCCGGCCAGGCCAGTCCGGTGTCCGGCACCGCGGCCACCACGGTGGCGGTGGACGTCGGGACGAACGTGGCCAACCCCATGGTCGCTCCGGCCCAGGGCGCCACCACCTACCTGTCGGCCACGACGGCCAAGGCCGGCTTGACGGGCGTGTCCTTCAACGGTCTCTATGCCAGCACGCCGCCCGACAGCACCAAGGCGACGCTGGGTGGCATCAGTGCCAGCACGGCGGGTGCCGGCTTGTCGTCCACGCCGGCGGGCAATGTGTCGGTGGCGCCCACCGGAGGCAGCCTGCCGGTGGCGGTGCGCAATCCCTACCTGGGCACGAACTTCATCATCGCGCTGGAAGGCATCTTCCCGTCGCGGCCGTGATGGGAGGAATGCGCGATGACCATTCCCAGCTTTGAACGCTTGCAGGCTGACATCGGCCGGCTCTATGTCTTCTCCGGCGAGTGGGAGGGCCATGTGGAGGCCGAGCTGCGTTATGTGACCCGCGGTGTGCCGATGAACAGCCGCCATTGCTGCTATTCGGCCAAGTTCGCATTGCCCGAAGGGCTTGGCATGAGCCAGGCCACCTGCACGGTCTCTGCGGAGGACGATCGGTGGCATCACCTGCTGGTGACGCCCATGGGCCCGGACGACGATGGTCGCCAGCTCATCCAGATGGTCTTCCACTATCCGATCGCGCAAGCGCAGGAGCACGCGGAGGCCGTGCCGGCCGGCGCCTGAGTTTTCCGGGGCCGCCATTGCGGCGGCGTTTTTCAATGCAAAGGAGGAACAGAACAATGAGCGATCCATTTCTCGGCGAAATCCGCCTGGTGGGCTTCAATTACGCGCCCGACGGCTGGGCGCTTTGCCAGGGCCAGGTCATGCAGACGAACCAGAACCAGGCCTTGTATTCGCTGCTGGGCAACACGTTCGGAGGAACCAGCCCGAACACCTTCGGCCTGCCCGATATGCGCGGCCGCACGCCGGTCGGCGCAGGTGCAGGCGCGGGGCTCACGCCCATCACCTGGGGCCAGAAGGGTGGCAATGAGTCGGTGGCCCTGAGCCAGTCACAGCTGCCGGCGCACACCCATTCCGCGGCATTTGCCGGCCAGTCATCGCCGCTGTCCGGCAATGCGACGACCACCGTGACGGGTGATGTGGGCACCAGCACCGCGAACGCGATGGTGCCGCCCACGGCGGGCGCCACGACCTACCTCTCGGCCACGGCGGCCAAGGTGGGCCTGAATCCGGTGAGCTTCAACGGCTTGTACTCGGCAACCGCCCCAGATGCCTCCAAGGCGGTGTTGGGCGGACTTCAGGCCACGACGTCCCTGAGCTCAATGTCCGTCGTGCCGCAGGGGGCGGTATCGGTCGCGTCGGCCGGAGCATCCTCTCCGGTGGGCCTGCGCAATCCATTCCTGGGGCTCAATTTCATGATCGCGGTGATGGGGCTCTACCCGGTGCGGCCGAGCTGACCCGGTTCGGTCGCGCGGCGCGCAGCGCCTTCGACCCGGCCGAGTCGTTTGCGCAATAGGAAACGGCCCGTCTGCCGGGCACGATCTTGCTGAATGCGCCCGGCACCGGCCACTGCATGGAGCCGGACG
>CAMLOA010000435.1 GCA_946481445.1 uncultured Devosia sp.
AGGTGGCCAGACCGCCAGGCACATAGATGCCCACCGCGTCGATCGGCGTCCAGCGCGTGCCCAGGGTCACGCCGAGCGGATCGGTATAGACACTGTCGGCAGGCTTCTGCTTTTCATGGTGGGCGCGGATGCGGTCATGCGCGGTCTGCAGCGCCGCGCGCACTTCGTCGGTGACGCGGGCAGAAGCGGCCTCGATCTCGGCCTCCGGAATGCGCAGATCGGCGGCGGAAAAATGCGTCCGGTCGAAGCGGTTGGTATAGTCCACCAGCGCCGCATCGCCGCGGGCGCGCACATCGGCAATGATGGCGGACACCACATCGCCGACATCCTGGCTGGACTCGCGCTTGCCCTCGAGCAGGTGCTGGAAGCGCTGCTCGAAATCGGGGTCGGCGCTGTCGAGGCGAATGGGCATGGCTTTCCTTAGTCGAGAGCGTGGTCGGGCTTGGCGGCAGCGGCCCAGGCGGCGCCCAGGTCCGAGAGACGGGCTTCGAGGCATTCCACGCCGAGCCGGACCGTGCCGCCACCGGCAAAGCTCAGCTCGACAATGCCGGCGGGGCCATCGACGGTCGAGAAGGTGATGGCCAGCAGTTCCAGCACGCCTTCGGGCGAGGACGGGTCGAAACCACTGCTGACCACCGACTGCACGCCATCGAAATGGAGGGCGGCCCGCTTGCGCAGGCCACGGTCACGGCGGCCCTTGCCGGTTTCCCAGTCGAAGCGGTTCATCAGCAGCGCAAAGCGGCGGTCACGGCGGGCATAGCCCATGTCGGCAACACGGACGATGGCGTCCTGCACATGGGCGGATATGACTTCGAGATCTTCTGGATCAAGCGCGATGAGCTTGAGGTCGGTCATGATGCGGTCGGCCCCTTACGTGACAAAAACGCTATCTGGTCACGCATGGACCGATCTACAAGCTTAGGCGCATGGGGGCAATGCAAGCGGCCGCGAAATGCGCCGCTTTTGCAGCGACCTCTCCCCTGAATGGGGAGAGGTGCATGGGTAGATCAGCCCGCGAGGCGTTCGATCTCGGCGCCGCAGCGGGAGAGCTTGTCCTCGAGGCGCTCGAAACCGCGATCGAGATGATAGATGCGGTTGACCACGGTTTCGCCCCGGGCGGCCAGCCCGGCAATGACCAGCGACACCGAGGCACGCAGATCGGTCGCCATGACCTGGGCTCCCTTGAGCTGGGCCTTGCCGCGAATGGTGGCCAGCTGGCCATCCACCGAGATATCGGCGCCGAAGCGGGCCAGCTCGGCCACGTGCATGTAGCGGTTCTCGAAGATGGTCTCGCGGATATGGCTCACGCCCGAACTCATGGTCATCAGGGCCATAAACTGGGCCTGGAGGTCTGTCGGGAAGCCGGGGAACGGATCGGTCTCGACATCCACCGGCTGGATGCCGTTGCCGTTGCGATAGATGCGCAGGCCATCGGCCTCGGGCGTGACGCCGGCGCCGGTGCGGGCGAGGATGTCCAGGGCGGACTGCAGGTGTTCAGGGCGGGCGCCCTTGAGCAGCACGTTGCCCCCGGTCATGGCCGCGGCCATGGCAAAGGTGCCCGTCTCGATGCGATCGGGGATGACATCGACGGTGGCCCCATGCAGGCGCTCGACACCCTCGATGGTGAGGGTGCGCGTGCCGATGCCGGCAATGCGGGCGCCCATGGCGACTAGGCATTCGGCGACATTGGTGATTTCGGGTTCCTGGGCGGCATTCTCGAGCACGGTGGTGCCCTTGGCCAGGCTCGCCGCCATCAGCAGCGTATGGGTGGCGCCGACCGAGACCTTGGGGAAGGTGATGCGCGCGCCGACCAGGCCGCCCTTGGGCGCCTTGGCCACGACATAGCCCTCGTCGATATCGATCTCGGCACCCAGTTCCTTGAGGCCATAGAGGAAGAGGTCGACCGGCCTTGTGCCGATGGCGCAGCCGCCGGGCAGCGACACGCGGGCCTCGTGGCAGCGGGCGAGCAGCGGGCCGATGACCCAGAAGCTGGCGCGCATCTTGGAGACCAGCTCATAGGGCGCGGTGGTGTCGACGATGTCGGCGGCATGGAAGGTCATGCGCTGGCCCACGCCCTCGTCCTCGCCTCGGCGGCGACCATGCACGGCAATGTCGACGCCGTGGTTCTCGAGGATGCGCTCGAGCTGCTTGACATCGGCCAGGCGCGGCACGTTCTGCAGCACCAGCGGTTCGTCGGTGAGCAAAGAGGCAATCATCAGCGGAAGCGCGGCATTCTTGGCGCCCGAAATCGGGATATCGCCAACGAGTTCGTTGCCACCGACCAAACGAATACGATCCATTGAGTTCTGTCCTATATGGCGGGCATGGACGCCCTGCTACCTGGGTTGGAGGTAGGCCAAGTCCTAGTTGCCACGTAAGCCAGACTCGCCGCACTCAGCGCTGGCGCTTCGGTAGTCTCGTGAGGGCGGGCTGCAAAGTGCAATTTCCTGCGCTTCCGGTGCTCACGTACCGATGTACGCTGCGCTCCGGTTCTCGGAAACCGCCCTTTTCGCCTCACCCTGACGAGACTCTCGTCGCGCCAGTAGTCAGTTCGATCATCGCCCGGGAATGGTTTACGGTTTCTTGACCGTGACTGCTCCCGGGGCCGGGGATGACGCAGGGGCCTGCGCTTCCGATTCGGCGCGGGCGCGGGCCTGCGACTTCCGGCGCTTGAGGTTTTCGCGAAGCTTTGCGGCCAATCTTTGCTCACGCAAGGCGGCCTCGTCGGATTTGCTCATGGCGGCAGCTGAATCGGTTACCGGACTGCGGTTGGGTAATAGGCGCTTTTTGGCCTTGCGTCGAGCCGGACCCTATGGCAAAGGAGCCCCCGTCGCGCCGGACTGGCCTCGCCGTCCCCGATATGCTGCCGTAGCTCAGTGGTAGAGCACTCCCTTGGTAAGGGAGAGGCCGACAGTT
>CAMLOA010000436.1 GCA_946481445.1 uncultured Devosia sp.
GTGAGGCCGTTATTGCCGCCAAAGCCCATGTCGTTGCGGAAGAAGGCCAGCAGCAAGGCGAAGGTCATCGCCTGGGTGATGATGGAGAGGTAGACGCCCGTAACGCGGCTGCGGAAGGCGAACCAGCCGAAGACAAAGGCCAGCAGGCCCGGCACGAGCATGACCATGATGGCGGCGAACCAGAACTGGTCAAAGCCCTGCCAGTACCAGGGAAGCTCCTTCCAGTTCAGGAACACCATGAAATCGGGCAGGATCGGATTGGCATAGACGCCCCGATTGCCGATCTGGCGCATCAGGTACATGCCCATCGTGTAGCCCCCCAGCGCGAAGAAGGCGCCGTGGCCCAGCGAGAGAATGCCGCAATAGCCCCACACCAAGTCGAGCGAGAGCGCCAGGATGGCGTAGGTCAGGTACTTGCCGAACAGGGTGACGAGGTAGTTGGGCACATAGAGCGGATGATCGGCGGGCAGCAGCAGGTTGGATGCCGGGATGGCCACCGCTACCAGGCACAGTATCGCGATAAGCCAGACGGCCTTCTTGTCGAGGGCTCGGAGCAGAGTCTGGGTAATCACTGTTCGATAGCCCTTCCCTTGAGCGCGAACAGGCCACGCGGCCGCCGCTGGATGAACAGGATGATGAGGAGGAGAATGAGAATCTTGGCCAGGACCGCCCCGGCATAGGGCTCGAGGAACTTGTTGGCGATGCCCAGCGTGAGTGCGCCGACCAAGGTGCCCCAGAGATTGCCCACGCCGCCAAAGACCACGACCATGAAGCTGTCGATGATGTAGCCCTGGCCCAGATTGGGCGACACGTTGCCGATCTGGCTGAGGGCGACGCCGGCAAGTCCGGCAATGCCCGAGCCCAGGCCGAAGGTCATTGCGTCGACCATTGGGGTGCGGATGCCCATCGCGGAGGCCATGCGGCGGTTCTGGGTGACGGCGCGCATCTGCAGGCCAAGCGGTGTCTTGTTGAGCACCAGCAGCAGGGCCGCAAAGACCGCCACGGCAAAGATCAGGATCCAGAGCCGGTTCCAGGTGATAGCCAGGCCCATGAAGTCGAAGGAGCCGCTCATCCAGCTCGGATTGCCCACTTCACGAATATTGGCCGAGAAAATGCGCTGGACGCCCTGCTGGATGATGAGCGACAGCCCCCAGGTGGCTAGAAGCGTTTCGAGCGGGCGGCCATAGAGCCACTGGATGATGCTGCGCTCGATGAGGATGCCGATGGCGCCGGTGATGACGAAGGCGGCGGGCAGGGCGATGGCCAGTGACCAATCGAACAGGCCGGGGAAGGAGGTGCGAATGACCTCCTGCACGACGAAGGTGACGTAGGCGCCCAGCATGACCATTTCGCCATGCGCCATATTGATTATGCCCATGACGCCGAAGGTAATGGCCAGGCCGATGGCGGCCAGCAGCAACACCGAGCCCAGGGAAATGCCGAACCAGATGTTCTGCGCTGCATCGAGCACGGCCATCTGCTGGGAGACGCCGGCCAGCGCAGCCTCGAGCGCCGGCCTCAACTCATCGGGAGCCGATGTGAGCGCGGCATTGAGGACCTGGGCGGCTTCGCGGGCTGGCAGGGTCGCCACGATGGGAATGGCCGCGGCCTTGGCTTCAAGTTCGGCCTCGTCGGACTTGAGCGCGATGACCGCGCGCGCCTGCTCCATGATGGTGCGGATGCCGGGGTCGGTCTCGGCGGCAATGGCGGTTTCGAGCAGTTCGAGGTTGGCGGGGTCGGCGTCGCGCAGCACGGACAGGGCGGCCGACCGGCGGATGGCGCCATCGTCGCTGAGCAAGGTCATCTGGCCGATCGCGGTGCGCAGCACCCGCCGCAGGCCATTGTTCACCTTCACCTTGTCCAGGCCCTGCGTGGTGAGGTCTGAAAGCTCCGTGCCGGTGACAGGATCGAAGATCGTGCCCTTGCCCCCGTCTTCGGAGGTGAAGACGACCTTGCCGCTGGTTTCATCGAAGTAGAGTTCGCCCTCGAGCAGCGTTTCGAGGATGGGGACCACGCGGGGATCGCCTGTTGCAACCAGCACGCCGATCGCGGCTTCGCGATCCTTGTAGTTGCCGGGGGGCAGCGCATCGACCAGCGGCGCGAGTTCGGCGTCGGCAATCTGGGCTTGAGCCGGCTGGGCGAGGCCAAGTGCAAGCGCGAGGAGGACAAGCGGCCAGACCAGGATGGCAAATGGCCGGGCGCGGTGTGTCGTCATGTTCAGTCCCCTCGGTCGTCGGAAGAGCCGGGGCGCGGACGCCCCGGCATGTGTCTGCAGCGCAGGCTTACTGCGCGGCGACGTCACCGCCGCAAGACTTGGTCTCGGTGTTGTAGTTGCCGCACTTGAGATCAACCCAGTCGGCCTCAAGGACAGCCGATTCCGGCAGGAAGTCGGTCCAGGCGTCGCCCGGGACGGTCTCTTCGGTTTCCCAGACCACTTCGAACTGCCCGTCGGCCTGGATCTCGCCGATCAGCACGGGCTTGGTGATGTGGTGGTTGGGGAGCATCTTGGCGATGCCGCCGGTCAGGTTCGGCGTCTCGAGGCCGATGATGGCGTCAAGAACGGCATCGGTATCGGTGGTGCCGGCCTTTTCCACGGCCTGAACCCAGAGGTTGAAGCCGATGACGTGGGCTTCCATTGGGTCGTTGGTCACGCGGTCCGGATTGCCGGTAAAGGTCTGCCAGGCTTCGATGAAGGCGGCGTTTTCCGGCGTGTCCACCGACTGGAAGTAGTTCCAGGCGGCCAGGTGGCCGACCAGCGGCTCGGTGTCGAAGCCAGCCAGTTCTTCCTCGCCGACCGAGAAGGCAACGACGGGGATGTCCTCGGCAGCAATGCCCTGGTTGGCGAGTTCCTTATAGAAGGGCACGTTGGCGTCGCCGTTGATGGTCGAGACCACGGCGGTCTTCTTGCCGGCCG
>CAMLOA010000437.1 GCA_946481445.1 uncultured Devosia sp.
GCAGCGGGAAGCAGCAGCAGCAGGCCGGCAGCAATGGTCAAGCGCGCCGCATTGGCACGGCTCTGGCTGATTGCAATGGCTCTGGCGCGGTTGCGCTGCATTGGTCCGGTTCCGATTTGGCGGAAGAATGCGTGAATCCATGTCCGGACGCAAGCCCAGGCTGCCGCAGATGTTTGATTTTGTGTTGCCGCGGTCACGCGGGACGCGCGGCAGAGGGGAAGCTAGCTGAAGGCAAACACGGCACTGAGCAGCACGCCGAGAAAGGCCAGGCCGGTGATCCGGTGAGCCACGCCTGCGCGCCTGCCCGCTTCGACATCTCCTCCCAGAGACTTCTTGAAGTTGATGCCGCCATAGATGATTGCGGCCAGCATAACGACGACCAGCACCATCTTGATCCAGAACCAGATGCTTGCGCCCGCCAGCCCGCCATAGCGCAGCCAGAGGATCAGCGGCCCCGTGATCAGCAGCGCACCCATGGCCACCTTGCCCGCCTGGGACATCGCCTGCATCACGCCAACATAGCCTGCCCGCGCATCGGGAGTCGCACTGGCCATCCGTGCCCCGATAATGGGCCCCACCACGGAGTTGGAGCCCCCGACCACGAAGGCGATGATATGTACCCAGATCAGTAGATTGATGACGATGTCCATCGTCCCCCCCTTGTTGCCCACCAGGACCTTAGCATGGACGGGGCGGAGGGCAACGGATCAGTCATCGAGGTCGAGCACGCCCTCTGCAACCACGACTGCATGCCCGCCAATGCCGCCATGGATCAGCACGTCGTGATCCTTGCGCAGTTGAATGCTGATACGGCAGGGTCGGCCCATTTCGTGCCCCTGGCGCAGGACGAAGTCCGCCTGCCCGGTGCTGAGCGCGACATGCTCGGACAGCAGGCCGATAAGGGCCGCCGCCGCCGAACCCGTGCCCGGGTCTTCCCCGATATCCATGCCGAACATGCGGGCGGCGATGTCATTGTCGGGCTCGTTGGGTGTCAGCGTGAACACATAGGCCGAATTGTGCTCGTGCTTGAAGACGTTGCTCCATACGGCCAGGTTGGGCCGGATCTGTTTGAGCACCGAAACGTTGCGCACGGGGACCAGGTGAAACGGCACCCCTGCGGAGTAGACCGCCGGCTTATAGACGTCGCACCCGATATCATCCACGTCGATGCCCAGCGCCTGGGCCATGCCCAGCCGGTCGGTGAGATCGGCAACCTTGCCGGGCAAGCGCGGCAGGGCGAAGCGGGCTTCGCCGGACCGTTTGTCGGTCTTCTCGAACAGGGCCGTGATCAGCCCGACTTTCTCCTCCAGCCGCACCGCGCTGACCTTGTTGGTCAGTCCCAGGACAACCGCCGCCCCCACTGTGGGGTGGCCCGCGAAGGGCAACTCGTGATGGGGCGTGAAGATGCGGACGGCGGCCGTGTTGCGCTCGGCACTGGGCTTGAGGATGAACACCGTTTCGCTGAGGTTGAATTCACGTGCTATGGCCTGCATCTCGCCATCGAGCAGGCCATCGGCCTTGCACACCACGGCAAGCTGGTTGCCCTTGAGACGTTCCCGCGTGAAAACGTCCAGCAGCAGGTAGTTGAGCCTCATTATGGCACCTGTTCGGCAGACAGCGCATAGCGGGCTCGATCCAGGCCCAGGTGATCGCACAGGGCATCGACCGCGACGCCATGGTCGCGCCGCCCCGGCAGGCCGGAAATGGTCAGCGCCCCGACAATGCCCGCACCTTGGACGCGAATGGGAAAGCCGCCACCGGCGATGACATAGTCCGCCGGGTCGGCTCCGGATTGGGGCGGGAACGGCACCTCGCCCCGCTCGAGAACCATGCGATAGCTGGAGCGCTGGAAGCGGCGGACGGTATTGACCTTGCGCCGCACCCATTCGGCATTGTCTGCCGAGGTACCCTCGGTGGCAGCGAAGAAGAGTTGCCGGTCCCAAGTGCGGATATCGACCACAAGGCTCAGGCCATCGGCCAGTGCCCGCTCGCGGATCGCTGCACCCAGCGCAAAGGCGATCTGCTCGTCGAAGACAGGCAGCACCAGCTCCTGCTCCTGCTTCCTGACCAGCGCCAGGTCTGTCTCAGTCGTCATGTCAAAGGTCCTGATGCGAACGCGTCCAGGCGTCGAACAGGGGCGTGCGGTCGGTCGCCCCCTTCGGGAAATTGGTCTGCGCCGGGTCGATCTTCACCCACGCCGCCTTGCTGTCCGTCCAGATATTGCCCACCGGCGCGGCCCAGTCCAAGTCGTCCAGGGTGCCGGCGCGAACCACCTTGATGCCGCCGGCCGGAGGATCGTTCCAGAGCCAGCCGTGGCAAGTGGCGCAGAAGTTCATGACGATCTCATTGCCGCTATCGGCGCGCTTGCGATACTGCGCGACCTCGCCGGAGAGCACTTCGAACTCCCCTTCTCGCATCACCATGGACATCGACCAGGCAGCGCCTGAGAAGCGCTGGCAGTCCCTGCAATGGCAATTGTAGACCGATAGCGGGCTGGCCTTGAGCCGGTAGCGCACCGCGCCACACTGGCAGCCGCCCTCGACGGGAAATTCCGGCAGACTCATCGCGCACCCCCGATTCTGCACCCTGTGCCAGCGGTTCTAGATGACCTTGTCGCCGCTTCAAAGCAAATAGCCGCTATCGGGCAGCTCAACGCTGACAGTCTGCTAACCAATTCACACCAGGCGTGCCCCGAAAAAGGCGTCTGCGACAGCGAGCGCATAGGGGACCGGCGCGGCCGCTCGCGCTTCCTCGGTTGAGCGGATGATCACCACATCCTCCAGCTCACGGTGCTCCTGGCTGGCCAGGTTGGCCCGGATCCCGGCCCTCAGCGCCTCCGCCTCCGCCTCGAACCTATGGATGCGGCCAAAGGAAATCATGGGCCCATCGAGCACGGCCAGCATGGCC
>CAMLOA010000438.1 GCA_946481445.1 uncultured Devosia sp.
CCGCCTGGATGCGCGGCCAGGGGCACATATAGGTGCAGACCTGCTCGCGCATCAGGCCGCCGAAAGTGTAGGTGGTGGCAGTGAGGATGGCGATGGTGAAATAGGCGACCGCCGGTGCATCGAGCGTCACCAGGTCCGCGGCCAGTGTCGGCGCGTCGGCAAAGTAGAAGATCCATGCCCCACCGGTGGCGATCCCGATCAGCAGCCAGGTACCGTGCTTGAGCACGCGCTTGGCGAGCTTGGGCGCCGACCAGGGCGCCGCGTCCAGCTTGATGCGCGCGTTGCGGTCGCCTTCGATTGCGCGCTCGACGCCCATGAACAGGTCCACCCACACCGTCTGCGGGCAGGCATAGCCGCACCAGGCGCGGCCGACCGTCGAGGTGATGAGGAACAGCCCCACACCCGCCATGACCAGCAGGCCGGCCACGTAGTAGAATTCGTGCGGCCAGATTTCGATGAAGAAGAAATAGAAGCGCCGATTGGCCAGGTCGAGCAGCACGGCCTGGTCGGGTGCATAGGGGCCGCGGTCCCAGCGCAGCCAGGGCGTGACATAATAGATGGTCAGCGTCACCGCCATGACCAGCCATTTGAAGCGCCGGAATTGCCCATCCGCCCGCTTGGGGAAGATCTTGCGGCGCGCTGCATAGAGCGGCTGCCGGCGGCGGGCGGAATTGACCGCCTCGACGTCGTGCTGCTCGTGCGGCTGGGTGTTGTCGATGATGATCATGCAATAGTCCTCGCAGGGCACCATGCAGCGCGGGGCCCGGACCGCGCTTGATCTGGGTCAATCCTGGCGCGAAAGGGGGCGCCACGACGCCCCCTTTGCCGGTCGCGGCCATGCCGGTCGCTGCCCCCTAGAGGCCGCCACCTAGGCTGTGCACATAGACCGCAAGCTGCTTGATCGTGGCGTCGTCGAGTTTTTCGGACCAGGCCTGCATCATGCCGTGGCGGGGGCGTTCGATCTGAGTGGTGATGGACGCGAGGGTGCCCTCATAGAGCCAGATCCTGTCCGTCAGGTCCGGCCCGCCGATATCGGTCATGCCGGCACCGGTCACGCCATGGCAGGCGGCGCAATTGTCGGCGAACAGTTGCGCGGCCTCCGGCGTCGCTGCCCCGCCTTCGATCCCGGCAAGGTTGGCCACATAGGCCGCGAGGGCCTTGATGGAGGGGCGATCAAGCAGCTTGTCGGCGCCGAAATTGGACATGAGGTTGAACCGCGTGTCCGGATCGGTGGGCGAGCGCACGCCATGGGCGATGGTGAAGTAGATTTGCTCGATCGTGCCGCCCCAGATCCAGGCGTCGTCGTTGAGATTGGGGTAGCCGGGTGCGCCCGCCGCACCGGTGCCGTGACACTGGGAGCAGTTCACCTTGTAGGCCGAAGCGCCGGCCGCCGTGGCGAAGCGGGCCAGTTCGGGGTCGGCCAGCACCTGCTCCACCGGCAGGTCGGCGATGCGCGACAGGGTCGCCGCATTCGCATCGGCCACCGATGCCATCGTGTCGGCCAGTTCGGCCCGGCTCGAATAGCCGAGCACGCCGGCGGTTGCCGAACTCAGCATGGGCCAGGCCGGGTAGAACACGGTATAGGCCAATGCCCAGGCGATGGTGCCGTAGAAGGTCCACAGCCACCAGCGCGGCAGGGGATTGTTGAGCTCCTTGATGCCATCCCACTCGTGTCCGGTGGTCTCGACGCCGCTGAGATCGTCGACCGGCTTGCCATGCATCTTGTCGTCCTTGCTCATTGCGCGTCGCTCCGGTCGTCATTGCGCAGGGGAATGAGGGCCGCGCGGCGGGCGCTGTCGCGCGCGCCGGGACGCAGCATGAAGGCGCCAACCGCCAGGAAGACCGCGAAGAGATAGACCAGGCCCCAGGAGTCGGCGAAGTGCCGCAGGGATTCGTAGCTCATGTTTCCGTCCTCACCTGAAGTTGGCGTCGGCCTGGTAGGCGTCGAAATCGACCAGGGTCCCCAGCATCTGCAGATAGGCCACAAGGGCGTCCATTTCGGTGATCTGCATGGGATTGCCGTCCAGATCGCCGACCACGGCCTTGGGATACCGCTCGAGCAGGTCCGTGGTGGCGGCGTCGGGCGTTGCCTGGGCGATGAGGTCGCGCGTGGCCGCGTCGACCATTTCGGGGGAATAGGGCACGCCGACGGTGGCATTAGCCTGCAGCATGCCGCCGATCGTGTCGAAGTCGAGCCGGGCGTCGGCCAGGAAGGCGTAGCTGGGCATGATCGACTCGGGGACCACCGAGCGCGGGTCGATCAGGTGCTGCACCTGCCACTCGTTGGAATAGCGGCCGCCGACGCGGGCCAGGTCCGGGCCGGTGCGCTTGGAGCCCCACTGGAACGGATGGTCGTACATGGATTCGGCGGCCAGCGAGTAATGGCCGTAGCGCTCGACCTCGTCGCGGAAGGGCCGGATCATCTGGCTGTGGCAGACATAGCAGCCTTCGCGGATGTAGATGTCGCGCCCGGCCAGCTCGAGCGGCGAATAGGGGCGCATGCCCTCCACCTTTTCGATCGTGTTCTGGAAGTAGAAGAGCGGGGTGATCTCGACGATGCCGCCGACGCACACCACCAGCAGCGACCCGACCAGCAGCAGCGAGGCGTTGCGCTCGATGACGCCGTGTTTTTCTAGAATGGACACGTCAGCTCTCCTTACTGGGCCGGCTGCAGCTGGATGGAAACGGGCATGGGCTTTTCGGCGCGCACCCGGCCCGCAATGGTCATGGCGATGTTGAAGGCCATCACCAGGGCACCGGCGAGGTAGAGCGTGCCGCCCACGGCGCGCATGATGTAATAGGGGTGCATCGCGGCGACGGTTTCGGCGAAGGAGTAGACGAGGAAGCCCTGGCTGTCGTACTCGCGCCACATCAGGCCCTGCATGATGCCCGCCACCCACATGAC
>CAMLOA010000439.1 GCA_946481445.1 uncultured Devosia sp.
CTGCAGGATGTTCAGCCCCTCGACGATGAGTATGTCGGGCCGGTCGATGGTGACTTCGCCGCCCTCGACCACGTCATAGACGAGGTGGGAATAGACCGGAACCTCGACATTGCGCTTGCCCGACTTGATGTCGGCGAGAAACTGGATGAACCGGCTGCGGTCATAGCTTTCGGGAAATCCCTTGCGGGTCATCAGGCCGCGCTCTTCGAGCGCCCTGTTGGGCAAGAGGAACCCGTCCGTGGTCACCAGATCGACCTTGGGGCTGGCCGGCCAGCGCTGCAGCAGCGCCTGCAGGATGCGCGCCGTGGTCGATTTTCCCACCGCCACCGAGCCGGCCACGCCGATGATGAACGGCACCTTGTGGTCGGCCTTTTCGAGGAAGCGGGTGGAGACGTTGTGCAGGTTCTGCACCGCCTCGACATAGAAGCTGAGCAGGCGCGTCAGCGGCAGATAGACCTCTTCGGCTTCCTCAAAGGAAATCGGGTCGCTGAGGGTCCGCAGACGCTGCACGTCGTCGGCGGTCAGCGTCATCGGCTCGTCGGCACGCAGGGCGCTCCACTGCGCCTTGGTGAAGTGATAATAGGGGTCGATCGACCGGGTGCGGCGCGCCATCAGGACGGGTCCTTTCGCGACGCCTTTTCGGCCAGACCCGACTGGGCCGTGCGGCTGTCGAGCTCGGCCATGACCTCGTCCAGCGGCAGTTCGGCGGCGCGCAGCACGACCAGCAGGTGGTAGAGCAGGTCGGCGCTTTCCTTGACCAGCTCGGCGCGATTGCCGGTCACGGCGGCGATCACCGCTTCGGTCGCTTCTTCACCGAGCTTTTGCGCGCATTTCTCCATGCCACGGGCAATCAGCTTGGCCGTATAGCTCTCATCGGGGGAAGCGGCGGCGCGGATCGCGATGCGGGCTTCGAGGTCGTCCAGGGTCATATGGGCAGGTCCTTCCGCCACCACGCTGGGATTGGCTTAGAGCAAATTTCAGGTGGCCCGTCACTACGACCTAAGCCGCGCGGTCCATGCGAACGGCCACGCCGTGATCGCGCAGATACTGCTTGGCCTGGGGAATGGTGAAAGTGCCAAAATGGAAGATGGAGGCCGCCAGCACCGCGCTGGCATGACCCTGGATGACGCCGTCGACCAGGTGCTGCAGCGTGCCCACGCCGCCCGAGGCGATCACCGGGACGTCGACGCTGTCGGCAATGGCGCGGGTCAGCTCGAGATCGAAGCCGGACTTGGTGCCGTCGCGATCCATCGAGGTCACCAGCAATTCGCCGGCGCCCCGCTCGACCATGCGGGCGGCGAATTCCACGGCGTCGATGCCGGTCGGCCTGCGGCCGCCATGGGTGTGGATCTCCCATTCGCTGCGGTTGTCGCCGCCGACGCGGGCATCCAGCCGCTGCTTGGCGTCCACCGAAACCACGATGCACTGGTTGCCGAACTTGTCGGCGGCGCGGGAGATGAAATCGGGGTCGTTGACCGCGGCCGAGTTGATGGCGACCTTGTCGGCGCCGGCCAGCAGGAGCTTGCGGATATCCTCGATGCTGCGCACGCCACCGCCCACCGTCACCGGCATGAAACAGTGTTCGGCCGTGCGGGCGACCACGTCGAAAATGGTGTCGCGGCCCTCATGGCTGGCGGTGATGTCGAGGAAGGTCAATTCGTCTGCGCCGGCCGCGTCGTAGGCCATAGCGGCTTCCACGGGGTCACCCGCATCGATCAGGTCGACGAATTGCACGCCCTTGACGACGCGGCCGCCGGCAACGTCCAGACAAGGAATGAGACGGGTCTTGAGCGTCATCGGCGCGGCTCCTTGGGGGCCTTGCGGGTCAGAGTGGCAAAGAGGGTGAAGCCCAGCGAGAACAGCCACATGAAAAAGCCGAACACCGCCACCAGCAGCGCCCAACTGGGCAGCCAGGCCATCAGCGCGCCATAGGCAAGCAGGACGATCACTGGCACGGGCACCAGATACCACCACCAGTTGACCTTGCGGATCAGGACGGGGCGCGGCTGGGCCATCAGGCGGCACTTCCCTCGTTCGCGCGTCCTCGCTGCGCTGCGGGCGACGCCCTCAGCATGGCCAGTGCTTCACGTGAATCAATGCGGCCGTCATAGAGCGCGCGGCCGGAAATGGCGCCTTCGAGGACGGCATATTCCGGTTGGGTCATGCGTTCGATATCGGCCATGGACGCAAGGCCGCCCGAGGCGATGACCGGGATGGAAGTGGCCCGGGCCAGTTCCAGCGTCGAGTCCCAGTTGATGCCGGCCAGAATCCCGTCGCGGTCGATATCGGTGTAGATGATGGCCGCGACGCCGGCGCCTTCAAAGCGCTTGGCCAATTCGATGACGCTGAGCTGGGAGGTTTCCGCCCAGCCTTCAACCGCCACCATGCCCTTGCGCGCATCGATGCCGACAGCGACCTGGCCGGGCCATTTTTGAGCTGCCTCTTTCACCAGCGCGGGATCGCGCACGGCCACGGTGCCAAGGATGACGCGGGCCAACCCCCGGTCGAGCCAGGCCTCGATATGGCCCAGGTTGCGGATGCCGCCGCCCAGCTGCACGGGAAAATCCACCGCCTTGAGGATGGCTTCCACCGCCGCGCCATTGACGCTCTCGCCGGCAAAGGCGCCGTTGAGGTCGACGACATGCAGGTACTCGAAGCCCTGCTCCTCGAAGGCCTTGGCCTGCGCGGCCGGGTCATCGTTGAAGACGGTGGCCTGGTCCATGTCGCCCAGCTTGAGACGCACGCACTGGCCGTCCTTGAGGTCGATGGCGGGGAAGAGGATCATGCCTGAAAACTCCGAGCGCGTGGCCGCACCCCCTCCCGGCCTTCCCCATCAAGGGGAAGGTGACGGGCCAGCGGCTCCGGCAGCATCGCGCCACATACACAAGACAGCACCTCCCCCC
>CAMLOA010000440.1 GCA_946481445.1 uncultured Devosia sp.
CTCCGCGCCGCCCTCGGACTTGATCCGAGGGCCATTCTCAACGCGGTTGAATGTTGCCAGTGGTTCTCGGGTCAGGCCCGAGGACGGCACCGAGTGTTCGTGGCTTCAGGTGAAATACGCCGTCCAGAAGAAATAGCCCGTCATCCCGATGCCATAGACGATGACGCCCAGCCGGATCCAATTGGTGGGGATGAACTTGGCCAGCCGCGCGGCCGCATATCCGCCGATGGTAACGCCCACCAGCGCGATCGAGCCGTGATACCAGTCGATGGTGCCATTGAGCGCGAAGCGGGCCACGGCGACCACTGCCACGATGGACGAGATATAGAGCTTCAGGCCATTCATGGCATGGATGTCGGTCATGCCCGCCATGGCGAGGAACGCCAGGAGCAGGATGCCGAGCCCGGCATTGAAGAACCCGCCATAGACGCAGACGGCTGCGAGCAGGCCGAGCAGCAGCACGGCCCCCAGCGCCTTCATGCCGCGCCTGTGCCCGCTGCGGGCGCGTAGCGCGGCATTGATCCGGTTGCCGAAGACGAACAGCGTCACCGCAAAGGCCATGAGCCAGGGCACGACGAGGGAGAACTGCTCGTCCGAGACGACCAGCAGCAGTTCGGCCCCGACATAACCAAAGAGCGCTGCGACGATCCCATAGGTGACGAGCTTGTCCTTGTGCGCCCGCATGGCGCTCCAGTAGCCGATCGTGCCGCTGACATAGCCGGGCAAGGCGGCATAGGTATTGGAGGCATTGGCCAGGACGGGGGGAACGCCGGCGAACAAGAGGGCCGGAAAGACGATGAACGACCCGCCGCCGGCCAGCGAATTTACTGCGCCGCCCAAAAGGCCTGCCACGAGCAGCAGAATTTCGTTCATCTTGGTACTCCAGGACCCCGTCCCGTTCTCCTAGCGCCCAAATGCCGATCCGCCCAACGCAATTGTCTGATCGGTCCATCACCCGGTTTGATCGGGCTCTTGACTTGCACTCGTCTCAGGCGCATTTACCCCTTTGGTTGCTGGCACCGGCCGCCCGCGGATCGCAAGATCCATGGTGAAGTCCAGCTAACGGCATGTGATCCCTTTGGTTTTTCTCCCAAGGCGCATCATGGCAATGCGGGCTCCCATGGACCAGTCGCCTCCATCCGGAGAGACCCAACATGTCTTTTTCCCTCGATACTCCCTCCGCCCAGACTCTGAAGTCCGAGGCAAAGTCCCTGCGCGAAGAGCGGGCGAAGGCCGGCCGGCCCCTTACGCATAGCGAAGCGCTGGAAGAAATCGCCCGAAGCCACGGATATCGCGATTGGAATACCGCTCGTGCATCCTTGCCTGATCGCGTTGCGGTACCGTTCCAGGTCGGCATGCGCGTCAAGGGCTTCTACCTCGAACAGCCCTTCACCGGGCTCCTGATCGGGGTGCAATTGGCCCACAACATGCAGGCCTATACGGTGACCATCCAGTTCGACGAGCCGGTCAACGTCACGCCGACCTTCATGTTTGCCGCCTATCGCCACCGCGTCGTATCAACCATTGATATCAATGGTATATCGCCCGCCCTGCGGGGCAATGGCCAGCCGCAGATGCGGTTGTTCCGGGCTTAGCAGTCGGCCCGCGTTTGCGGATGAGAGGCTCCGGCGGAGCCTTTCAAGGCAATAAGGCCATGAGAGCTATGCTCGAATGGCAGGCTATTGTGCCGGGGCGGTTGCCGCCTCGGCCTCTAGCCTCGCGGCTAGCTCCTCTGCCGGCACGCGCGTCCATTCCTCGCCGCGGCAAACGACATTGAACAGCACGCAGCCATTGAGCCGCAGCGTGTCCGGCCCAATCATCTCAATGTATCCCGTATAGGTCTTGCCATCCTCCGGGTTGTAGATTTCGCCATCGAAGATGTGCGGCTCCTTGCCCTGCCAGAGGGTAAGGATCTGCAGGCCGAGCATCGGCCGGTCGCGCAGGGCAGGGTCCTCGTTGCGATAATCAAAGAAGTCCTCCGGCGCCATGGCAGCTGCGGCTTCCGCCTCTGCGCCGCTCAGCATGCCCTCCGGCACGACAATATGGCTCAAGGCCCCGCAAAACCCTTCGGGGCAGGCGGCAATCGTCACTTCCGAGAGCAATTGGGTACGCCAGACTCCTTCGATGGGGGAGAGTGGTCCCGGTGCAGCCTGTTCGGTCTGCGCGCCCGCCATGGGCGCGGTGAGCGCAGCCAGAAGCAGCGCCATCGCGAAGCGGAGGAGAATTCGGGCCCAGCGGGTAGCGCCAGTCATCATTGATCACCCTCGTTCCAGACTATCCCGCAAGCTTCGACTCACGGTTTGCCGCTGGCGGTCGATTTAGCCGTGACTGCCCGCCGGCACCAAGCACAATGCTTGAATGCGTTTCCTCAAGATGGCGGGAGATGTTGTGGCCTTTGTGGCGGCTGGACAAAAACCGCTTGCCTTCCCCCAATGCTCCCGCTAGACCCGACCCGCCGGAGAGGTGGCCGAGTGGTCGAAGGCACACCCCTGCTAAGGGTGCAGATCGGGAACGGTCTCGAGGGTTCGAATCCCTTCCTCTCCGCCACTCCCAAAAACTCTGTTATTTCAAAGGGTTGGACTCAAGAAGTATGTTCTGGGTCATGCCCAAATGCGTGCAGGTGCCGTTCCGGTCTCCGCTAGCCGCGACGGCGCAGACTGCCACGGAGCGCAGGCGTTCGAAAGGCAGCGCAACTCGCGCTACGGACAAGCCAGGGCCAAAGCAGTGTTGTTTGACGTTCGACTGTAGCTGAGCGCGGTTTGGGCAGGTCGTTCCACGCCATAGGCTAGGGTCTGCGGGGTTACGAACGGACGGAAGATCGGGTTGCGGCGGGCTTTTTGCTGACCATGCCAGGTTCGGCCGCTCGGGGGCGCGTGTCGATGTTCGAA
>CAMLOA010000441.1 GCA_946481445.1 uncultured Devosia sp.
TCGATGGCACGCATGGCTCGGCCGTGGCGGGCCTGCACAAATGCTGGAGCCAGCACCGCGTCAACACGCCCAAGCCGGTGTGGAATCCCGACCAGCCGCAGACCATGGACTTTTTCGGCGACTGGGAAGAGGTCCCGGACAACTGGCCGGCCCAGAACGGCTTCAAGGCGCAGTGGGAGATGTTTTTGAAGCACGTGGCCGAGGATGCGCCGTGGCCCTATGGCCTGGAAGCCGGCGCCAAGGGCGTGCAACTGGCCGAACTGGGCCTCAAGAGCTGGGCAGAGCGCCGCTGGCTGGATGTGCCGAAGCTGGAGTTCTGAGGCGCATGCCTCTGACCAACCACGGTGTCATCCCGAGGAGAAGGCCAACCATGACCAGTATCAACCTGCCCAATGCCGACCGTTCGATCAGCCCCTATGTGCTGACCGGCAATCCCATTCCCTTCGTCAAGTTCAAGGCCAGCGACTTCAGCCGCATCGCCTATGCGGCGGCGCATGTGGTGGCCGATCCGCTGGCGAGCAACGACCCCTGGCTGACCCCGGCCATCGATTGGGACACCACGCTCAAGTTCCGCCATCGGCTGTGGGACCTGGGGCTGGGCGTGGCCGAGGCCATGGACACCGCCCAGCGCGGCATGGGGCTTGGCTGGACCGAGGCACAGGAGCTGATCCGGCGGGCGCAGGCCGAGGCGCGGACGCGTGACGACAGCCTCATCGCCTATGGTGCCGGCACCGACCATTTGATGGCTGGCCCCGACGTCACCATCGACCAGATCATCGCCGCCTATGAAGAGCAGGTTGGGTTTGTCGAGGGCGAAGGCGGGCGCGTTATCCTGATGGCCAGCCGCGCGCTGGCCGCCGCAGCCAAGTCGCCGGACGACTATGCCCGCGTCTATGGCCGCATCCTAAGCCAGGTGAAACAGCCGGTGATCCTGCACTGGCTGGGCGAAATGTTCGACCCGGCCTTGCAGGGCTATTGGGGCTCAATCGACCACGACGCAGCCATGGATGTCTGCCTCAACGTTATCGCGGCCAATGCCGACAAGGTCGATGGCATCAAGATTTCCCTGCTGTCGGCGGAAAAGGAAATCGCCATGCGGCGGCGGCTGCCCGCCACGGTCAAGATGTATACGGGCGACGACTTCAACTATGCCGAGCTGATCGCCGGCGACGAGCAGGGTTACAGCCACGCCCTGCTGGGCATATTCGACGCCATCGCCCCGGCGGCTTCGGCGGGCCTCGCCGCGCTGGGCAAAGGCAACAACAACGAATTCTTCGACCTGCTGGAGCCGACCGTGCCGCTGAGCCGGCATATCTTTGCCGCGCCGACCCGCTTCTACAAGACCGGCGTGGTGTTCCTGGCCTATCTCAATGGGTTGCAGGACCATTTCGCCATGATCGGGGGGCAGCAGTCGACGCGCTCGCTACAACATCTCAGCGAACTGTTCCGCCTGGCCGACAAGGCGCGCGTGCTGGCCGATCCGGAGCTTGCGGCATCGCGCATGAAGGCGGTGCTGGCTGTGCATGGTGTGGCGGCATGACCATTTGCTCCCACATACACGGTGTCATTCCCGCGAAAGCCGGAACCTCCGTTTCTGGCTTCTGCATCGCAAACAGGGGTTCCCGCCTTCGCGGGAATGACCTGGTGGGGAGGATTGAAGAATGACCGACCGCGGAATCTCCCTCAACCTCGCCACTACCCGCCAGGCCTGGGGCTTCAAGGACGCCGTGGATGGCTGCCTGCGCGCCGGCATCACCGCAATTTCGCCCTGGCGCGACCAGATCGCGGCGATCGGGCTCGCCGAAGCCGCCAATATCGTCAAGACCAACAAGATCCAGGTTACCGGCGTCTGCCGGGGCGGCATGTTCCCGGCCGATACGGTGGAAGGCCGGCAGAAAAACATCGACGATAACCTGCGTGCGATCGATGAAGCCGCCGCGCTCAATGCCGATTGCCTCGTGCTGGTGGTGGGCGGCCTGCCCGGTGGGTCCAAGGATATCGTGGGCGCGCGCCAGATGGTGACCGACGGCATTGCCGCCATGCTGCCGCATGCCAAGGCATCGGGCGTCAGGATCGCCATCGAGCCGCTGCATCCCATGTATGCCGCGGACCGCGCCTGCGTGAATACGGTGGACCAGGCGCTCGACATCTGCGAGGCGTTGGGCGAGACGGTGGGTGTGGCACTCGACGTCTATCACATCTGGTGGGACCCGCGGCTGGCGCAGGCCATTGCCCGGGCGGGACGCATGAAGCGCATCTTTGCCCACCATATCTGCGACTGGCTGGTGCCGACCAAGGACATGCTGCTCGACCGCGGCATGATGGGTGACGGAGTGATCGACCTCAAGGGCATCCGCAAGATGATCGAGGATGCCGGCTTCCACGGCCCGCAGGAAGTGGAGATCTTCAGCCAGGACAATTGGTGGAAACGCCCCGGCGACGAGGTGCTGGCCGTCATCAAGGAGCGGGTTGCGACCGTCTGCTGACGGCAGACAACAAAAAACCCCCGGTCTGATCCGGGGGTCCTTGCGCCGTAGCCCAGAGGGTTACGAAATGCGTTCGTAGGCCAGCGTCTGGCACAGCACCGCCTGGCAGCCGGTGATCTCCAGCGTATCGGCATCGACCAGGGTCACGATGGCCTTGGCGCCGCCGCCATTGAGGGCAATCTGGCCTTCCCACTTGTTGGGCGCGGTCTGGACCGCGGTCACCACGTCCTTGCCCACATAGGCGAGGTTTTCTTCGGTGGCCGAATTGCCTTTGAGCTCATTGAGCACGCCGCACAGCTTGGTGCCGTCACCGCAGAGCTCGAAGGTGAAGGTGGTGCCCCAGCGATCCTGCCAGACGCCGTCCGGCGTGGCCTGGCTCTGCGCGATAACGGGGGTGGCAAG
>CAMLOA010000442.1 GCA_946481445.1 uncultured Devosia sp.
TCAAATGTCTCCACGCTCGCTGCTCGGGCTTCCCTCCCCCTTGTGGGGAGGGAATGAGGGTGGGGGTCGTTGGGCCCCAGCATCTGCGGCTCCCATTACCCCCAGGCCCTCCCGCGGTTGCGGCAGCCTTGCTGTCACAGGCCACCCGCACACTGCCCGCCAGATGTCGCATACCCCGCCAAAATGATCACGTCAGGTGACCCCCGGGCACAACGCAAAGGGGCTGGTGTTACCACCAGCCCCTTGCATTATCCGAACATGGAATTCTGCCTTATGCGGCAGCTTCCTCGTCGCTGTCGGCGTCGGCGGCATCGGCCGCGTCGGCCTTGCTGCGCTTGGGCGACTTGGCCAGGTTCTTCTCGATCAGCTGCACGGCCTCGGTGAGGGTCAGCTTGTTGACGGCGCCGATCTCGCGGCTCATGCGGTCCATGGCCTGCTCGAACAGCTGGCGTTCCGAATAGGACTGCTCGGGCTGCTCCTCGGAGCGATAGAGATCGCGCACGACTTCGGAAATGGCGATCAGGTCACCCGAATTGATCTTGGCTTCGTATTCCTGGGCGCGGCGCGACCACATGGTGCGCTTGACGCGGGCACGGCCAGTCACGGTATTGAGGGCCTGGGCGACCATGTCCTCTTCGGCCAGCTTGCGCATGCCCACGGACTTGATCTTGGCGACGGGTACGCGAAGGGTCAGCTTGTCCTGCTCGAAGCTGATGACGAACAACTCAAGGGTCAGGCCGGCGACTTCCTGTTCTTCGATCGAGACGATGAGGCCGACGCCATGCGCCGGGTACACGATGTACTCGCCCGTCTTGAACCCAAGCCGTGTCTGTACCTTCTTGGCTACCATATTCATGGAACTCCTTGTTGACGCCCCAATGGCCGGTTCCCGCGGGAAGGACCGCCCACCCTACTCTGTTCTTCGCGTCCGGACGGGACGCCGCGCACAGTCAAAACCCTCGTGGCCACCGGGTCCGCTTATCCCGGAGCGCCAAGACATCTGGCGATGTTGTCAAAAAAATCGTGCCTTGCGGCACGGGCTGGGTGACGGGCTCAACTGCATATGGTGGCACCATAGCACAAAAAAACAGCAGAATCAAAATCTACGAATCACTGCCCGCCACCCGCCCCGCGGCGGCTGGCGCGCCATTGTGACGGCGCTGTGACGCATCCGCCGTCAGAGGCGGCGGGCCTGCCCGTCAACGGTCCTGCCATACTTGCCGGCATAGACCGGCCGGGGCAGACGCGAGACGATCCAGCTCACCATCAGCGGCACCAGCACGATGTCGTCCACCCAGCCGAGCAGCGGGATGAAATCGGGCAGGATGTCGAGCGGATTGACCAGATAGAAGGCCACGAACAGCGTGGCGGCCTTGAGATGCAGCGGGGTCTGCGGTTCCCAGAAGGCCCTCCAGAGCTGCACGACTTCCTTGCGGAAGATGAAAAAGCGGGTGAGGAGCGTGGTGATCATGGCCCATAGATGGCGCGGCGCGCGGCCCATTCAAGGGCCAGCCGATCACATCCGGGTGCAGCCGGCCGCTCACTCCAGCGGCGGACTGACCGGCCAGCCATCGGCATCGAAGCGCAGCGGCGCCAGATAGAGCTTGGGGATGCCACCCTGGTTGAGGTCGTAATAGTGGAAGGCGAGCCATGGCGCACCGTCGCGCCAGAACACCTCTTGCCCGCCCGGCCCGCGATAGCGCCCGGTGGTCTTGACCAGTTCGGTGCCGCCGCCTTCCAGCATGGGCACGCCATCCCTGTCGAGATAGGGCCCCGCTATGGTGCCGGCGCGGCCCACCATGATGCGGTAGGTGCTCTGCATCCCCCGGCAGCAGGCATCGAAGGAGACGAAGAGGTAGAAGCGGCCGCCATGTTCGAGAATGGCCGGTGCCTCGATGGCTCCGCCGCCGCGCGAGGCAATGGGCTGGACGGACGCGCCGGCCAGCAGCTTGCCCGTGGCCGGATCGAGCTCGACGAGGCGGATGCCGTCCCAGAACGAGCCGAAGGCCAGCCAGGCCCGCCCGCCCGTATCGATGCGGAACGGGTCGATGGCATTGAAATCGTCGCCCGCCCGCGAGCGGATGACGAGGCCCTGGTCGACCCAGCCCGATGTGGGATCGGCCGGATCGAGTCCGTCATTGGTCATGACACCGATGGCGCTGTCGTTCCGCCCGAAGCTGGAGGCGGAGTAATAGAGGTAGTGCCGGCCATTGGCGGCATGCACCATGGGGGCCCAGAGGTTTTTCGGCGTGAAGCCCAGCTCGGCCGCGATCCAGTCCGGCAGGCCGCCCGGCAGCGCACCGGTTTCGCGCCAGTCAAGGCCATCGGGCGAGGCCTTGGTCCGCAGCTGGCCGCCATCGGCCGCATTCTCGACGCCCGTGGCGAAGGACACCATGCCGTCATCGAAAACGGCGATGGTCGGATCGTGGATGGCGATATTGCCGGTCAATGGCTGCGCCACGCTCGGGCCGGCCAGCAGGGCGAACAGCAGGGTGATCAACGGGCGCATGACTGGTCCTCCATCACGCAAGCGTAACATTGCTCTTCCGGACCAGCCGGCTTATTTCTGCGGGAAAGACGAGGTGTTTTGATGACCGGACCGGCAATGCGCAGGCAATCGGTGGGTGTGGATGTCGGTGGCGTCATGGTTGGCGGCGGCGCCCCCATCGTCGTGCAATCGATGACCAATACCGATACCGCCGATATCGACGCCACGGTCAGGCAGGTGATGCAGCTGGCCCGCGCCGGCTCCGAAATCGTGCGCATCACTGTCGATCGCGACGAGAGCGCGGCCGCCGTGCCCATCATCCGCGACCGCCTCGCCGTGCTGGGCTATGACGTGCCGCTGGTGGGCGACTTCCACTATATCGGCCACAAGCTGCT
>CAMLOA010000443.1 GCA_946481445.1 uncultured Devosia sp.
GCCTGGCCCACCCGGCGCCGGATCGCCCGGTCGCGGATCAGTACCAGCGTCGCGGCCACGGCGGGCGGCACGGCCAGCAGCACCGGCTGGCCGGTGAACCCGATGACGATCCATGCGACCGGCAGGCCGGCAATGACGCGGCGGGTCAGGTGGAACATGGCTTGGCTCCGCGAGATCGGCGGGCTTCTAGCCTGATTTGGTGACCGTGTGACGACAGGCGCGAAGGCCATTGACCCGGCCCCTGGGGTGGGGCCGATAGATGGTGACGACCCGAAACAAGGTGAGTCGATACCATGCACCAGCCGCTGCTCAGTCCAGGCCAGGCCGCGCGACATCTGGGAATTTCGCCCAAGGCGTTGCGTCTTTACGAGGAGAAGGGGTTGCTCATGCCGCAGCGCAACGCTTCGGGCTGGCGGTTCTTCGGCGAGGCTCACCTCGCCCGCGGCCGCCAGATCGTGGCGCTGCGGACCCTGGGGCTGAGCCTGGCGCAGGTCGCCGCCGTGCTCGACGGCGACTCCTCGGAACTGGCTGCGGCCCTCGCCCGGCACGAAAGTGAGTTGGGGCGCCGCCTGGCGGACCTCACCACGGCCATGGAAGGCGTGCGCCGCCTGCGGGGGGACCTGGCGGCTGGCGCCCGTCCGGATGCTTCGGCCCTGCTGGCGCTGGGGTCTGCATCCGGTGTGTCGGTGTCGTTCGAACTGCCCTGGCCCTGGGGCGGCGAGGCCTTCGCGCTGGGCCCGCTGCCGCCGGTGACCTGGCTGACCGGTCCGCTGGGCAGCGGCAAGACCCGGCTGGCGCAGGCCCTTGCGGCGGCCGTGCCGGGAGGCGTCTTTGCCGGGCTCGAGCGGCTCGAGGCAGGGGCCGCGCGCGGAGAAACCCCGTCCGAGGCCGAACAGGCCGCGCTGGACTGGTTGACCGGGGAAGGGGCCCGGCCGAGCCGGGCGCTGAGCGCCGTGATGCAGGCTGCCCTCGATCCGGCGGCAAGTTTGGTCGTCTTCGACCTCGTCGAGGAGGGGCTCGACCCGGCCAGCCAACAGGCCCTGGGTGCGTGGTTGGGCCGCTACGGGGATGGCACGCGTCCCCTGATCGTCATGACGCGATCGACTGCCGTACTCGATCTCGAGCTGGCCACCGCGGCCACCCCGATCCTCTATTGCCCGGCCAATCACAGCCCGCCCATGCTGGTCCTGCCGCTGGCGGGCACGGCGGGCTATGAGGCCGTCACGTCCTGCCTGGCCCCGCCCGAGGTGCGCCAGCGGACGGCCGGCATGGTGGCGGCCATGCCTAGCTGACGCGTTCGAACAGGCCGGGATAGTCGATCACCAGATTATCGGCATCTACCTCCAGCACGCGTTCGAAATCGGCCGACTGATACCGGACATGGCGTCCATCGATGCGGGAATAGACCTGCTCCTGCCGCTTGACCGTCATGCCGTCCGCGTCGATCCAGGCCATGGCAAAGCGCTGTGACTGGCCGTCTTCCAGGCCCGTGCGCCACAGGGGCAGGGAGTTGGTGAGCGGGGTGGGCCAGATGTCCACGTCGATGCAGCCGCGCAGGTCGGGCAGGGGTTCGGCCCGATCATCCGACCAGTTTCCGGCCCCGTCGCTGAACAGTTCCATCACCTGCCCGTCGGTGCGGTCGATCCGCACGGTGCGGACGCGCTCCGTATCGTCGAGCTTGATGCGATAGAACAGGCCGTATTCCGGCGTGATGATGGCGCCGCGGATGCGGGTGTCGCGCGGTGTCGAGATCACATGGCAGTGTTCCAGGCTCTGGGGCGCGAGTCCCCGCCAGCGGATGGTTCGATCGAGACTCATCGGGGCAGGGTCACTCCGTCGCGCACGGCTCGATAGACCGGCAGCGCATCGGCCAGCGTTTCCGTCGCCGCGGCGCAGGAGATGGAGGCGCGACCCTGCGGGGTTGCCATGGCAAAGATGACCAGGAAGGCCTCATTGGTGACCGATTGGGTGAGGCGGGTCACGATTTCCATGCCGGCCATGCCCTGGTGCTGAAAGGGCGCTACCTGCTCGAGGCTGGCGGCCCCCGCCATCTGCCGGACGACCTCGGCGGGCCAGTCGGGGGCGCGCGCGTCTATTTCGGCCTGGGACAGTCCGGCGTAGCCGGGGTCCTGCCAATGCGCAATCACGCACATGGGTGTGCGGGCGCCGGGCACGAAGGGATGAAATTCATCGGCACCCAGGATGACGATCAGGCTGGTGTCGCCCGGCATCGGCTCCGAGACCACGCGATAGCCGGGCTCCAGGTCGATCCGGATACCATTGCGTGGGTCTTCGAACGGCTGGGAGAGGACCGGCTGGACGCAGGCCAATAGGGTACACAGCGTTGCGGGAATATGCCACCGGGCCATGACCAGTCTCCTTGCTGCCGGCCCACTATGGCTGAACCATCCGGCCTGGCAAGCGCGGCAGATGCATGGCTGGGCTCAGCCTGGGCAAGCCGGGCGCAAACAAAAAGGCCCCGCCGCGGGTGTGCGGCGGGGCCCGACCTTGAAGGGGTGCGCTCCTAGAGCGTCTTGCCCAAAGCCACGGCCGTATCGGCCATGCGGTTGGAGAAGCCCCATTCGTTGTCATACCAGGACAGGACCGAGACGAAATTGCCGTCCATGACCTTGGTCTGGTCGAGCGCCATGGTCGAGGAATGGCTGTCGTGGTTGAAGTCGATCGAGACGTTGGGCTGGGTGGTGTAGCCCAGGATGCCCTTGAGCTCGCCATCGGCATACTTCTTGACGGCAGCGTTGATCTCGTCGGCGGTCACGTTGCGCTTGGCAATGAACTTGAAGTCCACGCAGGACACGTTCGGCGTGGGCACGCGGATCGAGACGCCGTCGAGCTTGCCCTTGAGGTCGGGCAGGACGAGGC
>CAMLOA010000444.1 GCA_946481445.1 uncultured Devosia sp.
TTTCGCCCCGCTGACCGACCAGTGGAATGCGGCCTACCAGGCCCGCCTCAACGATTTCCTCTGCCAGCTCAGGGCCGCGCGCAAGCCGGTGATCTGGATCGGACTGCCCCCCATGTCCAGGACCGAGTACTCGGCCGCCATCAGCCAGATCAGCAATATCCAGCGGCTGGCCAGCTTTTCGGGCGGTGCCGAATTCCTTGAAATCTATGAACGATTCCTCGGGGAAGATGGCAAGTACTCGTCCCACGGGCCGGACGTGAACGGGCAGAGCGCCCGCATGCGCAAGGATGACGGCATCCACTTCGCGACGGCCGGCTCCGACAAGCTGGCATTTTATCTCAGCCAGTCCATCCGCACCTATTATCGGGGCGGGGCCGTCACGGTCGCCGTCGCCGACCCCCTGCAGGGAACGGACGCGGCCGCCATGCTGCGCCCGCCCTATCAGGGGCTGGGGCAGATCCGCCTGCTGGAAGTGGCGGGCGCGGTGATCCCGATCAGCCGCGTGCCGCCGCGGGCAGGGGATCTGCTGACCGCGACGACCGGCACGGCGCCGGCCGCTTCCCCGTTCACGCTCGAGCAGTTGACGGTTGCCCCGATCGGCCGCGTGGATGCCTTCGGTGTCGGCATCGATCCGGCAGCCGCGGACGCAGAGGCGGCCGAGGCCGAGTAAGAGCGCGTCAGGCCGGCGCGGCTGGTCCCTCGGCCCCGATGCCGAGACTGTCTGCGACGGCGTCGCGCACGGCATCCAGATGGGTGAACAGCGCCACGTGTCCGCCGCTGGGAAGGATGAGACCGCGCGCCAGCGGCGTCTCAGCCAGGATCCGGCGGGCGTGTGTGACATCGACGACAGGATCGTTCTCGGCGTGAATGACAAGCGTGGGGACGGTCAAGTCCGAGACAGGCAGGGGCGCAATGGTGCCGAAGGCGGTGGTGTCGTGGAGCGTTCCCGGCATGCGGGCGGCAAGGTTTCTCAGAGTGCCCTGCTGCAGGCTGACGAGCAGGCCCATGGCCTCCGGGTCGGCCACGACGCGCGCGTAAAGCTCGGGGTCGGGGACGGCGCGGGCAACGCCTCTGAGTGGATCGCGTCCGGCTTGCCAGCGCAGCAGGGGCAGCAGCCCCGGCACCAGGAGCATGCGCCGCATCTTGTTGATGCGCTTGAGATTTTCTTCGTAGCCCGGCATGGGCCCCGCGGGTGTCGAGACCAGGATCAGCTGGCGGCAGCGATCGGGATGGCGCAGGGCGAAGTGGATGGCCGATGGTCCCCCGCCAGAGACGGCGGCAACGACGATGCGGTCGATGCCAAGTGAATTGAGAACGGCCGCATAGAGATCGGCCTGCTGCTCCGGGGTCGGCCCGAGCGACAAAGGCGAGCCGAGATAGCCCGGACGGGAAAGGGCAATGGCTCCTGCATCGGGCATCAGGGCGCGGGCCAGCAGCAGCGACTGGTCGTAGCCGCCCATGGCACCGTGCAGTGCAAGAATTCGGGGCGTATCAGTCGTTTGCGCCAGCTCCACAGTACCCAGGGCTGTGGTAAGCAGACGGGGCTCCTGGAGAACGGAGTTTGGTGATAAGCTATTGATTTGCATAGCTTATTTTCCAGAAGCGCGCTGAGCGATCGCTGCGAGCAGGGCAGCGGCGTCGGCATCCGGCTTCTTTTCGATCCGCCGGTACAGCTTGCCGTCCGGGGTACGGGCCAGCATCTGCATGTCCACCAACGACCGCCTCAGAATGGCGTGGTCACCAAAGGTGTGCCCGTCGATGATGAACTGGTTGATCTCCCGTTCGTTGAAGCGCTGCTCGGCCGGTATGCGCGACCAGATTACCCACAGGCACAGATCCTGGTGATTGGTCCTGCCCGGCCACCGCACCATTCTACCGGCAGAATCGAAGTGTCGGATAACTTTCTCGATACGGGCATGATCGACCGCGGGGGCCGCAGGTACCGTGGTCAGCCGGTCCTGGGCGGCGGCATCGGCCCGAAGGGCCTGGAAATTGGCGTGGCCGCCGGCGCGGGCCAGCATGTTGAGCAGTTCCACATGGCTGGGGGGACGATCGAGTTTGCCGAGCTGGTCGCGCAAAGCCTTGGCGAAGGCGGACAGGTCGGGCGTGGCAAAGGGGATGATTTGCTTGGACATGACGATCCTCATCGAGTGCCGTTGCGAAGAACGCTCGTCGGTCGCCGGCTTACGAAAAGGCACCCATGGGATGGGGTCTATGTCGTTGAAGTCTCTTTCTTGTCGCGTTTCCGAACCGCAAAACCGGCGGCCACTTTGCTGGAAACGCTCCGAGAAGCAGGTTTAGCTTCCCTCGCGGGACGGCGACGCCTCGGTGAACTGCAGACCGTGCCGCCGATATAGCAAAGAGGTGTCAGTCGGTAAAGCGGACGGCGCCGATATGGGGGAGGTTGCGGTTGCGCTGGGCGTAGTCGATGCCGTAGCCGACCACGAACTTGTCGGGAATGTCAAAGCCGATCCAGCGGGCAGGCACCTCGGCCTCGCGGCGCGATGGCTTGTTGAGCAGGGCGCAGACTTCCATGCGGTGGGGATGGCGGGTCTCGAGGATTTCGAGCACGTGCTTGAGCGTGTGGCCGGTATCGATGATGTCTTCGACCACCAGCACGTCGCGACCGGCGATCTCGCCACGCAAGTCCTTGAGAATCCTCACTTCCCGGCTGGATTCGGTGGCATTGCCATAGGATGAGGCTTCCATGAAATCCACCTCGACCGGCAAGTCCAACTCGCGGACGAGGTCGGCGATGAACACGAAGGAGCCGCGCAAGAGGCCGACGACGACGAGCTTGTCGGTATCGGCGAAATGGGCGGAGATCTCCTTGGCCAGCGCCTCGACGCGGGCGGCGATGGCCTTGGCGGAGATCAGTT
>CAMLOA010000445.1 GCA_946481445.1 uncultured Devosia sp.
AAAGATCACCAGCGGCACGCCCGCAACGGTCACGGCGAACGGACGCCGGCGCAATGCCGATGATCGCGCCACGGCGACCCACTTGGATGCCTTGATCTCCATCAGAGCTCGAATCGCGTGAGAAGTGTCCGCCCGACCCTTTCAAGAACGGCGCGCACGATCCAGCAGGCAATGCGCTGCCGCCGGGGCAAATGACGGGTGTACACGGCGGCGTATTCGATGGCGGGCACGCCGCCCCGGTTGCGCTTGAAGCCGGCTGCGCCCGCGCTCATGTTGTAAAGCACACGGTTCTCGCGGGCCCGCCGCATGCCGATAGCCATCAGGCGGCGATAGAGGCCGAGCGATTGCGGCAGCGCGGTATCGTAGCCGACGATCGGCGCGGTCATGACATCGCCGGCATCGAAGAACCCGATAATGCCGTCCAGCCGTCCATTGCGGCGCAGGCCATAAAACGAGATGAGCCCGCCGCGATGGGCCCTGGCCATGAAGGCAGCCGAGTATTGCGGATTGAGGCGGGTGTATTTTTCGAGATAGAGGTGCCCGTACAGCTCCGCCATGCGGGCATAATCCCCGGCGTCAAGCCGCTCCGGCGGTTCCACCGCGTAGTCGTCGCCGGCAAGCAGCGCCAGGTCGCGGCGTTCATCGCGATGGACGGGCGGCGGGGTGCTGCGGCAATCGAGCAGATAGACCTGGCGGGCGGGAAAGAGATCGTAGCCGGCGGCGGCAAAACTCTCGAGCCTGGCCGCGTCCGACACGGCATTGAGCGAGCGCCATACCAGGGCGTGACGGGGATGCGCGGCGACGAACCGGTCTGTCAGCGCCCGCAATTCGGCCTGCCCCAGGTCCGGAACCGGGTTGGTCGCGAGCAGCCAATTGTTCAATTGCACATGCCGGTCGACACCGCTTAGCGCCAGCAGCGGCCGACTGGCATTGACCAGTCCGTGCAGGGCCGCAGATAGCGCCGGATGGCCGGTGAAGTGCCGCAATTCGCTCAAGGCGTATTCGAGGTAGGCCACTGTCGGGCAGCAGACGTAGCACGTGCGCGGCTTGCCCTCATTGCGGCTCACCGGCAGGTCGCCGACGCTGGTCCCGACAGGCGACAAGACCGTTTCGAGATTGTCGATGAACGCGCCCGCGTCCAGCAACACCGACGTCTTTCGTGACAGATCATCCGCAACCATTGCGGTTCAATAACAAACGCCCATCATAATGTCTGCCACTGGCGCGCGCCCTGCCGGCCCATGGCCACTTGAGCAACAACGGTAGTGACCGAAAACGGGGGCAGGCCCGACGGACCGACGAACGGCCTTCCAGGACTTGCCAATCGAGCCAGGGCACCCTGAAGTGGTCGCGTCACTTTGCCACTGCGGTACCGGGCTGGTCGCTCGCTAACCTCCTGGGCGGGTGAAGAGGGAGCAGCATCGTGCGTGGCCTCGATATCGCGATTGCGGGCGCAGGTCCGGGGGGCCTGGCGACAGCGCTATTCCTCACGCAACAGGGGCACAAGGTGCGGCTGTTCGAGCAATTTGACGCTCCGCGCCCCGTCGGGTCCGGGCTCATGTTGCAGCCGACGGGACTCGCTGTTCTTGAGGCCCTCGGCCTTGGCCATGACATCAATGCGCTTGGTGCCCCGATCGACCGGCTCATCGGCACTGATTCCCGATCGGGGAGAACGGTGCTTGATGTCCGCTACGGGCCCCTCGGCGCAGACGTTCATGCGCTGGCCGTCCACCGCGCGGCATTGTTCAACGTGCTGCACAATGCGGTCGTGCGGGCCGGGATCGAGATCTTCGTCGGTTTCTCCGCGACAAGCATATCCCAGGCCGGTCCGGGCCATTACCTTCACGGCGGCAAGGCACGCCATGGTCCGTTTGATCTGATCATCGATGCCACCGGCGCGTCCTCGCCGCTGCGGCAGTTTGCCAAGCACAGGGCGACGGCACGTCCGCTGGAATTCGGCGCCCTATGGGCGACCCTGCCCTGGGTCGAGCCTGGCTTCGATCGCCAGGCGCTGGTGCAGCGCTATCACAGAGCGAGCGTCATGATCGGCGTGCTGCCCGTGGGCAGGCAGGTGGCTGCCGGCCCTGACCTCGCCGCGTTCTTCTGGAGCTTCAAGCCCGCTGACTACGAGACTGTCCGCCGCGCGGGCATCCACGCGTGGCGCTCGGAAGTCCGGCAGCATTGGCCCGAGGTCGAACCGCATCTGGCCAATGTGATGGACTTCGAACAGCTGAGCCTGGCGCGCTACACCCATTCCACCCTGAGGGTACCTGCCGGCGACGGCATAGCCTATGTCGGCGACAGCGCCCACTCCACCAGCCCTCAATTGGGTCAGGGCGCCAATATGGCTCTGCTGGATGCCGCCGCCCTGGCGTGGGCGATCGCTCGCGAAGCGGACATTCCGGCAGCGCTGGCGTCCTATGTGCAGATGCGGCGCTGGCACGTCCGGCTCTATCAGTTCCTGTCACACACGCTGACGCCGCTCTACCAGTCGGACAGTCTCGTCTATCCGGTGTTGCGCGACATCGGTGCCGGGAGCCTGGCAAAGGTGCCGCCGCTCCCCTGGCTGCTGGCCAAGCTGATTTCCGGGCAATTGCTGCTGCCGCGCAACCCGTTGCTTGCCGCAGAACCGGGCGGGTGAGCCGCCTCCAGGTCCTTCGCGGTGCAGACATTGGCTGTCCTGCCCATGTAAGACTGCGACGCAAGCGCCCCGATTTCTGGGTCCTGTCACTTTAAGATCGCGACGAAATTTAACTTAAGAATGCGACGCGGCGGCGGCTTTTCAGCCTAAGAATGCGACGCCAGATTTTTCCTATAAAAAACAGCAATTTATCAGGATCAAAAAATTTTATACCTAGCGGAACAGCTTTTGTAGTG
>CAMLOA010000446.1 GCA_946481445.1 uncultured Devosia sp.
CGGATCCGGCGCGCATCGCCGTCGCCATCGGACCGACCATATCGGGTCCCAACTATGAAGTGGGCCCGCAATTCGCTGCAGACCTGCTGGCGCTCTATCCCAGCGCGGGCAACCGCCTGTTTGTTCCCGAAGGCGGCGTCGAGCATTTCGACCTGCCCGGCTTTGTCGAGGACTGCCTGAGGGGCGCGGGCGTCACACAGGTCGCGCGCATCGGCGGCTGCACCTATGGCAATCCGGACCGGCACTTCTCCCACCGCTACGCGACCCACCAGGGCACGCGCACCGGCCGGCAGATCGCGGTGATCGGCCTGGACTGACGCTCACGCGCCGTTCACCCAAAATGCCACATCATCCATTTGTTGCGTTGTCAGGCCCGAAGCGACTCGCTAAAGGTGCCCGCGAACTGGTAGGTCCCCGCTTCCAAGGGGCCGGTTGAGACAGGATCGCGCCCATGAAGCTGGTGACCGGCAACTCCAACCGGGCTCTCGCCCAGGCTGTCGCCAGCTATCTCGAACTTCCCCTCACCGACTGCACCGTCAAGCGCTTCGCGGACAAGGAAGTCTATGTCGAAGTGCATGAGAATGTGCGCGGCGAGGACGCCTTCATCCTGCAATCCACCAGCTACCCTGCCAACGACAACCTGATGGAACTGCTGATCCTGACCGATGCTCTGCGCCGCTCGTCGGCCAGGCGCATCACCGCGGTGATCCCCTATTTCGGCTATGCCAGGCAGGATCGCAAATCGGCGCCGCGCACGCCCATATCTGCCAAGCTCGTCGCCAACCTCATCACCGAGGCCGGCGCCAACCGCGTGCTGATGCTCGATCTCCACGCCGCCCAGATCCAGGGCTTCTTCGACATTCCCAGCGACAACCTGACGGCGGCACCGGTCATGGTGCGCGACATCCAGGACAATTACGACGTCAAGAACGTGATGATCGTCTCGCCCGACGTCGGCGGGGTGGTGCGCGCACGCAACGTGGCCGGCCGCATCGGCGCCAACCTTGCCATCGTCGACAAGCGCCGTCCGCGTGCCGGGGTCTCGGAAGTGATGAACATCATCGGCGACGTGGAAGGCCAGGCCTGCATCCTCATCGACGACATCGTCGATTCGGGCGGCACGCTGGTCAACGCGGCCGAGGCCCTGCTCAAGGCGGGTGCCAAGGAAGTGTCGGCCTATATCACCCATGGCGTCCTGTCCGAGGGGGCTTCCGAGCGCATTGGCGCATCCAAGCTCAAGGAACTGGTGATCACCGACTCGATCGAAGAGACCGAGGCGCAGCGCAAGGCCGGCAATATCCGCCGCATCACCATCGCCCCGCTGATCGGTGAAGCCGTAGCCCGCACCGCCAGCGAACAGAGCGTCTCGAGCCTGTTCGACTAAGCCGATCCAGCGGTTCGCCGCTTGCTCCTTGCCCCCCTTTGCGCTATAGCCGCCGCCATGAAGCGCTCGTCACCCCTGGAGGACGGGCGCGTATGTTGTTGTGGTAACAACATACACCAACCCAGAATGGATATTTCCATGGCTGCGACCAAGGTGCTGACCGCACAGGCGCGTTCGGGGGTGGGCAAGGGGGCCGCTCGTGAACTGCGCCGTCAGGGACTCGTCCCTGCTGTTATCTATGGTGACAAGAAAGAACCCGTCACCATCGCTCTCCCCTACAAGGACATCCACAAGGCGATCTACTCGGGCGGCTTCCTGAGCCACACGCTCGATATCGACGTCGATGGCACCAAGCATCACGTGATCCCGCGCGACTATCAGCTGGACGTCGTCAAGGACTTCCCCATCCACGTGGATTTCCTGCGCGTGGCCAAGGGCGCCAAGATCAACGTCCAGGTGCCGGTGCACTTCGAGAACGAAGAAAAGAGCCCGGGCCTGAAGCGCGGCGGCACGCTCAACGTCGTGCACCACACGCTGGACCTGACCGTGGACGCTGACAACATCCCCGAATTCGTGACCGTCGATCTGACCGGGCTCGATATCGGCGACACCATCCACATCTCCAACATCAAGCTGCCCAAGGGCACGTCCGACCACAGCCACGAGGCCGATGTCACCATCGCCACCATCGTTGCCCCGTCGGGCCTCAAGTCCGAGGAAGCCGCTGCCGGCGCAGCCGAAGGCGAAGAAAAGGCCGAGTAAACGGCCCCTTCCCGTGCCATCCTTCGAGGCGACCCACGGGTCGCCTCTTTCGTTTCCGGAGCATGGCTCATGAAACTGATCGTCGGCCTGGGCAATCCGGGCGGCCAGTACCAAGGCAATCGCCACAATATCGGCTTCATGGCCGTGGACGCGATCGCCCAGGCGCACACCATCGCCCCATGGCGCAGCAAGCACCAGGGACTGTTGGCCGAGGGCAATATCGGGGGCGAAAAGGTCGTGCTGCTCAAGCCGCAGACCTACATGAACCGCTCGGGCGACAGCGTGCAGCAGGTCGCCCAGTTCTACAAGCTCGGTCCGGCCGACATCATCGTCCTCTATGACGAACTGGACCTGGCGCCCGGCAAGGTCCGCGTCAAGGTCGGCGGCGGCAATGGCGGGCATAATGGCCTGCGCTCCATCGATCCGCAGATCGGGCTCGACTACAAGCGCGTGCGGCTGGGTATCGGCCATCCGGGCAAGGAAAACGTCACCCAGCACGTGCTGGGCGACTTTGCCAAGGCCGACAAGGCCTGGCTCGACCCGCTGCTCGACGCCATTGGCAGGCATGCCGCAATGCTGGTTGCAGGGGACGACAGCGGCTTCATGAACAAGCTGGCGCTGGCGACCAAACCGGAGCAGGCTGCCCCCGGCGAAACGCCCGCGCCCAAGGGACAAAGCCATATCCGGCAGGCGCGGCAGGCCGCACCACAGGCCAAG
>CAMLOA010000447.1 GCA_946481445.1 uncultured Devosia sp.
GTGATAGCCTTTGGCTTGGCATGCTTGATCGCATTCTGAACCGCTTCGCGCACGATGGAACGCAGACTATGCACCGCTTGCAAGGGTAGCACGGCAGTCTCTTCGCTTTCCGATGTCCAATGCATTTCGATGCCCGCCGCAAACAGATGCTCGGAGATTTGTGCCCGGAGATCGGCCAGCATTTCGTCGAAGGACAGGTCAGGCCGCGAAGCATTGTTGACGATGTCGCGCAGATCGGTAAGCGTCTCGCGGATCATCATGTCCTTGCGGTCGCGGTCGGAATTGTGCAGTGCTCCCATCAATTGCACGCCGATATTGTCGTGAATATCGCGTGCAATGCGACGGCGCTCCTCGGCCACGCCCTTTTCGTAGGCTTCCCGACTTTCCAGAGCATTGGCGAGCATGGCGACTAATTCACCGGCAAGATCCAGGTCTCGTAGCGAGAACAGTTTTCGCCCCCCATCCGCATAGTCGAGGCGCATTCCACAAAGCGCTCCGGCCCCCGGCACTTCCAAAGCGATCCCGTCATTGGTGAGGGCAGGTGCGCGGAGATCGCTCCGCCGCTCGATGCTCAAAGGGTTGAAGGTGCCGACCAGGAGGTCCCGCCAGCGCGCCTGCTGATCCTCGCCCGGAGGCGTCAGCGCCACATCCATGACCTGCCGGAAAAGGTTCGCACGCTCCGGTTCCCTGCGGCGCAGCATCAGACGCGAAAGCATGTCACGCAAGGGCAGCCAGGCCAGAGCCACGATCAGGGGGGAGAGTGCGAATGCCGGGGCACGCTCATCGACAATCGTGAAGATCAGAAGCGCATCGAGGGCAATGAGTAGGAGAACGCCGGCTGTGTAGAAGAGAATTCGAAAAGCCCATTCGTCGAGCTGGAAGAGCCGGAACCACGCCACGCCCAGGGCAACCCCGACATAGATAAGAAGGAAGAAGAGAAACGCCTCGCCTTGCGAGATCAGCGCGTCGATCCCCAGAAGATTGGGAATGATCACGGTTACGACGAAAGCGCCTGCCCCGATCACCACGGCCAGCCCCAGCCAGGTCAATGCCGCTCGGTCGCGCGGATGGCCACGCGTCGCCCAAAACTGGCCTGCGACCAGCACAATGATCGTGACCATAGCAAGGACCACGCCGAGATGGAGTCCCAATCCCGGCCCATCGGCCAGCTGCAGTATGTCCACCATTTGCCAGGCGCCGAATACGACTGGGGGCAGCGCCAGCCAGCCTGTTGGCACCAGCTTGCGCGGATAGACGAGGAAGAGCCCGATCATCCCGACACCGAAGGTGAGCGCCCCGATATGGTTGAAGGCGGAAAGCCAGGCGAAGAGATCGCCAGGAATGGCCAGTTCGCGGGTCGAATAGACCGCGGCGGGAAAAGCCGAGATCATCAGCCCGAGCCCCGCCAGGGCGAGAAACCGCGTCGCCCATTCGCCGCGCCGCAGCGTCCATATCCAGGCTCCGATCCAGAGGCCCGAAAGCCCCACGCCGATCTGCATCCAGAAGGCGGGCGGAAAGCTGGAAACAGGACGCTGGCGTTCGGGTGCCAGCGTGTGGAACTCAACGCCGCCTGGTGTGACTACCTCCACTTCGATGCTGCGGATGCCATTAACGATGGCAGCAATCTCATTCTGCCGCACGAAGAAGGCGGCCATTTCATCATAGGTTTCGAGCGCGTCCGGTTCCTCGATCAGGTCGCCTGGTTCGAGCCGGACCGTTTCGCCGCTCGGCGCGGTTATCGCGACAAGGCGGGCAAAAGGGGCAATGCCGGCGGCCTGTGCCGGACCACCACGCGCAAAGCCGTCGATCCGAACACCGTCGATTCCGCCTTGCAAGGATGCCAATTCGGCGCTCAGCCGCAATCCCATCCAGCGTTGGTCCATGGCGAGGCCAAGCATTGTCGCGGCGAGGATGAGGCTGAGGGCGACCGCGGTATAGAACTGGGCGAGAGGGGCGAGACGGATCGACATGTCCTCCATTTTGTTCGTGTCGGTCCACCTGCGCCGGACCGGCCTAACATCTAGCGCCGTATGCGATCCAGTCCGTCCCCCTGAACAGGGGGGTGCGCGCTGCGCTTGGCCCTGCGATCCTGCGGCACCGTTAAGACAAAGGCCAACATAGGGGGATGTCCATGCGAAAATTCGTCATTCTGTCTATTGTCATCGCCGCCAGCCTTGGGCTTGCCGGTTGCGATACCTTGGATGGCGACTGGACCTATAGCGACACGTCCTCCTGGTCCGACGGCTGGTCTGCGCCTTCCGGAGACAATCGCTCGCACGAACAGCAACTGCGTGATGAGGCATGGTGGGATGATTATCACAGGGGGAACTGACAGACAGGGAAGGGCGACACGAGCTTTCGCCGGTTCGGCAGTGCTCGCGATCTTCTTGTCCGGCGCGGCGGTTGCTTTCGAGCGCGCAAACCAGGCGGACTATGACCTGTTTGCCTTCTGCTATGGCCAGCAGGTCGGGGCTGCCAATGCCATTGCCGAGGATTACGAGCATTGGCTGGCCGCTTATCCCCAGCCGGATGCGCAGACCGCCCAGGATATCGGCATGGTCCGTGCTCATGCCGTGGAACTTTCGACCCTTGCCGATTCCACGGCGGCGCTGTTCGAGGACCTGGACCATCCCGGCTACGAGATGGACCCGATTTCGGCCAATGCGGCTTACGCTGAGGGCTACAGCTTCTGGGAAGGCTACATGGCCGTGCCCTTCGACAGCCGGGTGGCGCTTGAACTGACCGAAGAGATGATGGGCATGAGCGCGGACTGCTGGCGCACCACGTTTGCCATCGAGGCCATGAGCGCAGCCAATGCTGCCTCCGGGAAGCTGGTTTGGCCAGAGTGAGAGGAGAGTGTT
>CAMLOA010000448.1 GCA_946481445.1 uncultured Devosia sp.
CAGAACGATCTGGCTCGGCGTCGCGCCGGTTTCGCCGGCCACCGCCTCCAGCGCCTCCCGGCGCCGGGCATTGTCCTCGGTGCGATAGGCCGGCTCCAGCCGGGCGGGGTCGGCATAGGCGCCGCGCAGCATGGGCGTATAGGCCACGACCCTGAATTCGGGGTTGAAGCGGATATAGTCGAGGTGCTGGCCGCGCAGCCCGCCTTCGGTGCCCCAACCACCGCGCAGGTCCATGGTCGCATTGCGCTTGAGATCGGAATCGGGTTTGGGCCGGAAATAGCTGAAATGCTGCTGCACGCCCACATATTCGGCCCAGCCGTGCTGGCGGCTGAGTTGCCGCGCCCGCTCGATGCGCCAGACGGCGTGGTTGGAGCAGGCGATGGCCCGCACCTTGCCGGCCTTCACCACCGCGTCGAAGGCGGCCAGGGTTTCCTCCAGCGGCGTGGTGCGGTCGTCGATATGGGCATAGTAGAGATCGACATGGTCAGTCCCCAGCCGCTGCAGTGACTTGTCTATCCCCTCCACGATCGCCGTGCGCCCCAGGCCCTCAATGTCCTCGAGCCCGGCACCCGGCCGGTTGGGCAGGGCGCCGACCTTGGTGGCAATGACAAGGTCGTCGCGCCGGCCGCGCTGGCGCAGCCAGCGGCCCAGCACCTCTTCGCTGATGCCGGCCCGGCCATTGGCCGGCCAGAAGGCGTAATTGTTGGACGTATCGATGAAATTGCCGCCCGCGGCGACGAAGGCGTCGAGCAGGCGGAAGGCCGTCTCTTCGGGAATGACGGTCCCGAACAGCATGGCACCCAGCGAGAGGCTGGAGACCGAGAGGGGACCCATATCGGTTCTGGCGAGCATGTGCGCGTCCTCAGGTTTGGGAGTGGGTTTGGACGAAGCGAACGATGTCGTCGCGGCTGGCGCCGAGATCGGCCAGGAGCCGATCGTCGAGCTGATGCAGCCGCCGGATGGCCAGGCGGCGTTCGCGCCAGGCGTGAAGCTTGCGGGCAATGGGGTCAAACAGCATTTTCAGGTCCTCAAGTTTGAAACGCAAAGCCGGAGCCGCAGCCGGAACATGGGTTCCGACTCTGCATTTCCTGATCGTTGGGATGATCGTGACGACGCGTTTCTGCAGCGCCGGCAAGGAATTTATCGCCCATTGGCGGGGTCTTGCGCTAGACTTGAGAATGCAATGACCATTTCAGAAATGCAAAATGGACTTCAATTGGGATGATCTGAGACTGTTCCTGCATGTGGCGCGCCTGGGCGGGCTGAGTGCAGCGACGGAAACGACCGGTGCCAGCGCCGCGACCTTGGGCCGTCGCGTCACCGCCCTGGAGCGTCAGGTGGGCGAGCCGCTGTTCCATCGCAGCCAGACCGGCTATCGGCTGACCCCGGCCGGAGAGGATCTGCTCGCCCGCGCCGAGGAGGTCGAGACGGCCATGACGGCGCTCAAGCGCTGGAAGGAAGGCGCCGCCGGCCAGCGCATCGTGCGCATTTCGGCGGGCACCTGGACCAGCAGCTTTTTGGCGCGCCATATCGGACAGATCTGGACCACCGAGGACCGTTTCGCCGTCGAATTCGTCACGGCCACCGAAAAGGTCGATATCGGCCGCCGCAATGCCGATCTGGGCATCCGCAACCAGCGCCCCACCGAGCAATGGCTGGCCGGCCGGCTCATCGGCCGGGTGGCCTATGCACTCTATTCGGGGCGGGAACTGATCAACGGGGTCAAAGCCGGCTATTTCGTCGGCGTGGTGGGCGACCCTACCCATTCGGCTCGCTGGATGCAGGCCCGCTATGGCGACCGTATCGTCACCCGGGGCAATGACGCCGCGAGCGTGCGCGAACTGGTGGCGGCGGGGGCGGGCCTGTCCATCTTCCCGTGCTTCATCGGGGACAGCGACACCAGGCTGGTGCGCATTGCCCCACCCATAAGGGAGCTCGAGACCGACCAGTGGCTGGTGAGCCACCACGAGGAGCGCCACCATCCTGCCGTCCATGCGGTGGGAGAGCGCATTTCGGCATTGATGCGCGGCGCCGGGCCGCTCTTTCGCGGCGAGGCCCCGCTGCCCTGAACCCCACGAGGCCGCCTGTTAAGTCGCTGTTAGGGCAGGGCAATTACCATGCGCGCCGGGAATGCAGGAACAGGTTGGGCAATGAAGGCCACCGCTTACGTCGTCGGACCGCAGGATGGTCCGGGGGCGGCTTTGACGGATCTGGCGCGTCAGCTGCGGTTTGGCAGCGTGCAACCCTATCTCAGCCTCGCCCAGGCCGAGCAACAGGCTGCGGTGACCCCGGTCTGCTATTTCCTCTTCGCGGCCGTGCCGGACGTTACCGCGCTGCGCGGCGTGGCCGAGGCAATCCGCTTTTCGCCCAGCCGCCGCATCCGCTTCTCGCCCCTGATCTACTTTTCCGAGAGCCCCTCGGTCGAGGCCATTTCGGCCTGCATCAACATGGGGTTCGACGACATCATCACCATGCCCTTCACCCGCCGCCGCGTCGCCGAGCGGATCGCGCGGCAGGTGGGGCAGAACCTGGTCTATTACGAGACCCCGGGCTATTTCGGCCCCGATCGCCGGGACCGGGTCACCGCGCCCAAGCGCGCCGCCGAATCCCGCATCGGTGGCCAGTTCCGGCGCCTCGAAATCGTGCGCAATCTGCTGACCGGGGTCAACGTGGTACGCGACGACTTCTACATGCAGCCCGCCGCGGGCTAGGCCATTGCCGCCGCGACCTCCGACGCCAGCGGAATGGCGGGCTGGGCGCCTGGCTTGAGACAGGCGAGGCTCGCCGCGACTGCAGCCCGGCGCATCGCCGCCTCGAGCGTCATGCCCGAATCGAGGCCGGCGGCCAGGTAGCCGCAGA
>CAMLOA010000449.1 GCA_946481445.1 uncultured Devosia sp.
GCGTGGTCGGCGCACTCTGCACCGGCGAAACCATCGGCGCCTTCAACGGCTCGGGCCTGTCGGGCGGCGTGGTGTTCATCTCCCCCGCATCGTCGGCTCCGGCCCTGACGACGCTGGAAGACAACGACCTGGTCTATCGCACCACCCCGTCGGACGCGCTCCAGGGCGTCAAGCTGGCCGAACTGTTGCTGGCCAAGGGCGTCAACGACATCGCCATCACCTATGTCAACAACGACTACGGCAAGGGCTTTGCCGATGCGCTCTCGGCCGCCTACACCGCCGGCGGCGGCACCGTGGCCGCCAATGTCGCCCATGAAGAAGGCAAGGCCGACTACCGCGCCGAACTGGGCAACCTGACCGCCTCGCAGAACCTGGTCGTGCTGGCCTATGCCAATGCCTCGGGCAACACCATCCTGCGCCAGGCCGTGGAATCGGGCAACTTCACCACCTATGTCGGCGGTGACGGCATGGTGGGCGACGACCTGCTTTCGGGCATCGACGCCGCTGCCGTGGAAGGCCTGATCGCTACCCGCGCCGGCGCACCGTCGGGCGAGGCCGTCGACATCTACAATGCCTTCACCAGCGATGGCTTCGTGGCCAATGCCACCTATGCCCCGCAGGCCTATGACGCGGCCTTCCTGATGGCCCTGGCCATCCAGAAGGCCGGCTCCACCGACCGCGCCGGCATTGCCGCCGCGCTGCGCGAAGTTGCTTCCGCCCCCGGCGAGAAGATCCTTCCCGGCGAATGGTCCAAGGCTGTCGAGCTGATCGCAGCTGGCACCGACATCGACTATGAGGGCGCCGGCGGTGCTCTGGACTTCGACGAAGCCGGCGACGTGGACGGCATCATCGTCGAACTGGCCGTCGAAGGCGGCACCTTCGTCGAGAAGGGCCTGATCCAGTAAGGATCGGCTTCGCTTCAATGGAACAGGGCCCGGGAGCGATCCCGGGCCTTCTTTCTTGGTGACCGCGGATGAGCGACGAGCAGACCCTCGACTTCTATGCCCGCAACGCGGCGGAATATGCCAGGCACGTCGAGGGCCCCACGGCCCGGCTGTCCGGCTTCCTCGCAGCCCTTCCGGCCAGGGCCCGCATCCTGGAGCTGGGCTGCGGCAATGGCCGGGATTCCCTGCAGATGCTGGCGGAGGGCTTCGACGTCGACCCGACCGACGGCTCGCCCCAGCTGGCGGCCGAGGCCGAGCGCCGGCTGGGCCGCACAGTGCGGGTGCTACGGTTCGCCGACCTTGATGCCAAGCAGGCCTATGATGGCATCTGGACTTGTGCGAGCCTGTTGCACGAACCGGCAGCGAGCCTGCCGGCGGTCCTGGCGCGCATCCACGCCGCCCTGCGTCCCGGCGGCGTCTTTGTGGCGAGTTTCAAGGCCGGCTCCGGCGAGGGCCGCGACAGATTGGGCCGCTACTTCAACTACCCTTCGCCGGAGATGCTGGCCCAGATATACGAGGCTGCCGGCTGGGACCATCCGCTGATCGAGCAACAGCCGGGCACAGGATATGATGCCCGGCCGACGCAATGGCTGTGGGTGACGGCGAGGACCTAGTCCGATGCCAGCCGCTCGACCACGATGGTGGCTGCATCGGTGCGGACGCGGATCGACAGGTGCTCGGCCTGGACCACATTGCCGATCTTGCGCGGGCGATAGGCGCAGATGGCGATGCCGCCCGCATGGCGTCGACTGTCATAGATCAGGCCGTCATCGCCCGCCGCACGCCTGGCTTCACCATAGGCCTGGCTCGCGGCATAGTCGTCCCCGGAGGCCCATTCCGCGCCTGTCGCGCCGCGCAGATCGACATAACTTCCGGCCAGGGCGGCACGATAGCACCGGTATCGCCGCGTCGCTTCGCTTTGGCGCCGCGCGAACGTTTCGCGCCGCAGGTGGTGCGCCACTTCGGCTATGGCGGTTTCGATGCGCGCCGCCCCGTACCAGGCCCCGAGGTCTGGCCCGGAGAAGCGCGCGCCCATCGGCGGGGCATGCAGGAAAGCAGCCATGACGATCGAGGCATTGGTCCGGCCATAGACCCACTCGGACTGTGGCAGCCGTGCGAGGCGCTCCGCCACCAGCCGGTCATTGGTCCAGCCGGCCAGCTCCATGACGGCCTCGAGATCGGCGGCGCGGCTGACCGTGTCGAACAGCCCGATGGGCGGGAACTGCGAGGGGATCAGCCGGTGGCTCGGTTGCGGGGCCGGGGCATAGGCGTCGCTCACCGCCACACGATATCCTCGTCGCGCGTCGGCGAAAAACCCTGGTCGATGGCATTGGGCGGCATGTAGAGCCCGCCGCGTGCGGCATCGAGAAACCGCCGTACCAGCATCAGGCCATCCAGCGTGCCCGCCGTGACCAGCGCCTGCGGCGGCTGGCCGCCAAACACCGGCGCATCATGCGGCCCGGTGAGCCAGGCCCGTCCTTCGCCTTCATTGCCGAACAGCACGCCCAGCGCCTGATGGATGCCGAAAACGGCCGACAGCCGCATCAGCACGTCGACATCGAGTGTCACCGCGCCATGTTCGCGGGCCTGCTTCATCCAGCTGTGATAGGTCGAGCGCGACGGATAGCCCAGCACCAGCCGGCGCTGCTCCTCGCTCAACCCCCACAGATCGGCAATGGCGGCGAAGGTGCGCAGGGCCGGGGCACTGAGGCGGCGGCGATTGGCCGGATCGAAGCGCGTGGCATCGACCGGCATCGCCGCGCCGGCAAACCCCGCCTGGCCGATTTCGGAAAGACCCCCGCTCATGTCATCCGCCTCTTGCATCTGTCTGGTCCACAAATAGTCCATATCTGGACAAAATGCAACAACTGGACAGCCCGGTCCTCTCAACCACATCCGGTATCAGCCCCG
>CAMLOA010000450.1 GCA_946481445.1 uncultured Devosia sp.
GGATCGGCGCCATTGGCCAGCTCCCGGGTCACCCACAGGGCCACGGCTTCGGTGTCGGTCTGCGTCTTGGGCAGGTAGCCGTCCTTGGCGAGGTCGGCCAGCATCTCGCGGTAGTTCTCGATGATGCCGTTATGCACCACCGCCACGCGGTCGGTGGCATGGGGATGGGCATTGCCCTCGGTCGGCGCGCCATGCGTGGCCCAGCGGGTATGGCCGATGCCGATGCGCCCCGAAAGCGGCTCCATGTTGAGCTTGGTGGCCAGGTTCCCCAGCTTGCCTTCCGCCCTGCGGCGGCTGATGGCGCCCCCTTCCAGCGTGGCGACACCCGCGCTGTCATAGCCCCGGTATTCGAGGCGCTTGAGCGCGTCTACCAGGCGTCCGGCGACCGGCTCGCTGCCGACGATCCCTACAATGCCGCACATGCTATTTCCCCTTGCTTGCCTTTTTAGCGAGAGCCTTCTCGCGCAGCCTGGGCGCGTAGCCCGGCTTGGTTTCCTGACGGGCCCGGCCGAATGCCACCGCATCGGAAGGCACGTCGTCGGTGATCACGCTGCCCGACGCCATATAGGCGCCATTGCCGATCGTGACCGGCGCCACCAGCGAGGCATTGGACCCGATGAAGACATTGTCCCCGATAACGGTCTTGTCCTTGTTCACGCCATCATAGTTGCAGGTGATGGTGCCCGCGCCGATATTGGTCCTGGCCCCGATCTCGGCGTCGCCAAGATAGCTGAGGTGCCCGGCCTTGGTCCCCGCGCCGATGCGCGATTTCTTGACCTCGACGAAATTGCCCAGGTGGACGTCCGGCCCCAGTTCGGCGCCGCCGCGGATGCGGGCGAAGGGCCCGATCGAGGCGCCCTCCCCGATAACGGCATCCTCGATATCGCAGAAGGCCCGGATTTCCACATTGTCGGCGATCTTGACGCCCGGTCCGAACACCACATTGGGGAAGATGGTCACGTCGCGCCCGATCTCGGTGTCCCATGAAAACCAGACGCTGGCAGGGTCCTTGAGCGTCACCCCGGCCTTCATGAAGTCGGACCGCCGCAGTTCCTGGAACGTGGCTTCCGCCTGCGCCAGCTTGGTGCGGTCGTCCACCCCGATCAGTTCGTCCGCGCTGGCCTCGATAAAGTCGATGCGCCTGCCATCGCCCGATGCCAGTTCCACCGAGTCCGTCAGGTAGTATTCGCCCTTGGCATTGGCGTTGCCGATCCGGTCGATCACGCTGCGCAGCGTATCGGCGCGGAAGCCGATTATGCCGGAATTGCAGAGGCCGACCTTGCGTTCGTCCTCGGTCGCATCCTTGTGCTCGCGGATGGCCAGCAGCCGGCTGCCCTCGGTCAGCAGGCGTCCATACCCGGTCGGGTCAAGAGGCCGGAACCCGACCACCACCATGTCGGCGCCCTCGTCAAGCCGCCGGGTGATCTCGCTCACCGTCGCCGCAGTCACCAGCGGCGTATCGGCATAAAGCACCAGGACATTGCCGGTGGCGCCGGCATAGCTCGTGGCCGCCTGCTGCACTGCATGGGCCGTACCCAGCCGCTCGAGCTGGCGCGCTATGGCGACATCGGGGGCGATACGGCCGACGGCCAGTTCCACATTCTCGTGATTGGGCCCCACCACCACGGTGATGCTGGATTGCGCGGCCAGCGCGGTGCGCAGCACATGGCCCACCACCGGCAGGCCGCCGACAGGGTGCAGCACCTTGGGCAATGCCGATTTCATGCGCGTGCCTTCGCCCGCCGCAAGAATGATCGACAGCAGTTCAGTCATGGTGGGTTTCTCCAGTGCCGCTCTTCATGGCCGCGCATATACACAAATTTATGGCAGCCAGCAGTTGGCGAACTGATAACGACGACGTCATTGTTGTCGCGAGCGCTGGTCTTGATTCGACCAACCCCGCCGGGGACTTGCATTGGCTAAAGCATCGGAACAGTTTCGGCAATCGGACGTGACCACCTGGGGCATTGTCGCGCTTGTCGTGGGCGGTCTCGCCGTGTTCGGGGCCAATGTTTCGGCGGTGATTCCCCAAGGCGTCCTGTCTGGCCTGCACAAGACACGCATCGAAGGCGCTTCGCTTGACCAGTTGCGGTTGCAGGTGGCCGACCTTCGCGATCAGATGATCCTGCTCAAGCGTGAGAACAGCGTTCTCGCCGCTCGGTTCGCTCTCGAGGAGCAGGATGGCAATGACGTTCAGCGCCGCGTTGGCGCGCTTGAAGTCAGCATTCCGCGCCTCCTGGAGGCCCTGCCCGCCAACGCCGAGATCGACCGCACCAACCTCACCGCCTCGATCGGCGATGGCCAGACACTCAGCTATGAGGCCGAGGGCGGGACGGTCGCGATCCAGCAGCGGCCGATGCTCGAGGCATTGCCCGAGGTCCCCGGTGCTGCCATCGACGAGGTACAGACCGGCAGTATCGCCCTGCCGGATGAATCCGTCTTCGGCATCGCCATCGGCCCGCCGACCTCCTTCGAACAGGCGCCACAGGTCTGGCGGGACCTGTCGATGAAGCTCGGCCCTCTCCTGTTCGGGCTCAGCCCCTTGCTGGTGGATGAGGCCAATAGCGACAACAAGCGCATCCTTGTCGGACCCATCACCCTGCTCGGCGAAGCCACGGCCCTGTGCCAGCGGCTCGAGCGTGTCTCCATCCCCTGCCTGCCCATGCCCTTCACCGGAACCCCGCTGAGTGTGGAATGAGCGGCGCAATTGCGGTTGACAGCGCGGGGAACGTGACTATGTTCCGCCGCGACGCCAGGGGCGTCCTGCTTTCTTCAGCATGCGCCGGTAGCTCAGTGGTAGAGCATTCGACTTTTAATCGAATGGTCCTGGGTTCGA
>CAMLOA010000451.1 GCA_946481445.1 uncultured Devosia sp.
GCAACCCGACGCTCAACCGCTTCTTCTCGCTGCACTACCTGCTGCCCTTCGTGATCGCCGCGGTCGTGGCGCTGCATATCTGGGCGCTGCACGTGCCGGGCAACAACAATCCGGTGGGCGTGGACGTCAAGGACAAGCGCGATACGCTGCCCTTCCACCCCTACTACACCATGAAGGACGCCTTCGGCATGGTGCTGTTCCTGATCCCGTTTGCTTGGTTCGCGTTCTTCGCGCCCGACATCCTGGGTCACCCGGACAACTACATCCAGTTCAACAGCCAGGTGACGCCGGCCCATATCGTGCCCGAATGGTACTTCCTGCCGTTCTACGCGATCCTGCGTGCCATCGACTTCAACATCCTGTTCATCGACTCCAAGCTCGGTGGCGTGATCTTCTTCGGCGGCTCGATCCTCATCCTGTTCTTCCTGCCGTGGCTGGATACGTCCAAGGTGCGCTCGGGCAATTTCCGCCCGATGTTCAAGTGGTTCTACTGGCTGTTCGTGGTCAACTTCGTGGCGCTGACCTATCTGGGCGCCGCGCCGGCCGAGGGCATCTACGTGGTCCTGGCCAAGATCTGCACCGCCTACTACTTCATCCACTTCCTCGTCATCCTGCCGGTCCTGGGCCGCATCGAGACGCCGCGGCCGTTGCCGACCAGCATCTCCGAGAGCGTCCTCGGCAAGTCGCATGCGTGACGGAAGGGCAGGAACCATGTTCAATACCAAGTCTATCGTAGCCACACTGGTCCTGGCCGTCGGCCTGGCCGCTGGTACCTCCGTCCAGGCTGCCGAAGGCGGCGCGGCGATCGAGAAGCAGAGCTGGTCTTTCGCCGGCATCTTCGGCACCTATGACGAGAACCAGCTCCAACGCGGTTTCCAGGTGTTCCGCGAAGTCTGCGCCAGCTGCCACGGTGCGCGCCTGATCGCATTCCGCAATCTGGCGGAAGAAGGTGGCCCCGGCTTCTCCGAAGAGCAGGTCAAGGCGCTGGCTGCCGAGTATGAAGTGGCCGATCCGACGGCCGATGGCGGCGTGCGCACGGCCGTGCCGGCCGACCGCTGGCCGTCGCCCTTCGCCACCGAGCAGGACGCTCGTGACGCCAATGGCGGCGCCCTGCCGCCCGACTTTTCCGTGCTGGCCAAGGCCCGCGGCGTGACCGATCCGTTCCCGTTCTGGATCTTCAACTACTTCACCGGCTATTCCGAAGGCGGCCCGGACTATATCCATGCGCTGCTCAACGGGTATCATGAAGAAGTGCCCGAGACGGCGCCGCACAATTCGGACGGCACCCCGTTCGAGCTGGCCGAGGGCAAGTATTACAACGACTACTTCCCGGGCCACGCCATCGGCATGGCGCCGCCGCTGCAGGATGGCCTGGTGACCTATGTGGCCGCCGAAGGCGAAGCGGAAGTGCCGATGACGGTGGAGCAGTATTCCACCGACGTGGCCGCCTTCATGATGTGGATGGCCGAGCCGCACCTGGCGGGCCGCAAGCAGACCGGGTTTGTCGTGCTGCTGTTCCTTGTGCTGTTCGCGGGCCTGATGTACGCCACCAAGCGGCGCATCTGGCAGGGCATCGAGCACTGACCTGACGGTCGTCATTGCTGCGAAATATGAAAGGGCCCCCGGGGCCCTTTCTCTTTTCTGCCCTTGCCAATCGGACGGGGGACCGCGATATTCCGGGTGAACGCCTGCGCCGCCGAGGGGAGCCGTCATGTCCGCGATACGCATTGCCGTCACCGTCGTCGGCGCCGCCATCACCATGAGCCGCCATCCGGTCGTGCGCGCTGGCATCAATGCGGTGGCCTCCAATCCCAAGGCGCGTGAAACCGCCATCAATGTCACGCGCAGCGCCGCCTACAATGCCGGCGTGCTTGTTCGGCACCTGGTGGGCAAGCGCCTGCCCTGACAGCCTCTATCCCTCCCCGATTCCCTCATTCAGGTTTGCCCATGCCGCTCGACCTCAAGGCCCTCGTGCGCACGATTCCGGACTATCCCAAGAAGGGGATCCTGTTCCGCGACATCACCACGCTGATCGAGCATCCGGAGGGTTTCAAGGAGAGCATCGAGGCGATTGCCGGCCGCTATCGCGGGCAGGGGATCAGCCATGTCGCCGGCATTGAGGCGCGGGGCTTCATCTTCGGCGCCGGCGTCGCCATTGCACTGGGCGTCGGCTTCATCCCGGTCCGCAAGAAGGGCAAGCTGCCGGGCGAGACCATCGGGCAGAACTATGCGCTCGAGTATGGCGTGGATACGATCGAGATCCATGCCGATGTCCTGGGACCCGACAACCATGTGCTGCTGGTGGATGATCTCATCGCCACGGGCGGCACGGCCATCGCCGCCGTCGGGCTTTTGCGCCGCACCGGTGCCCGGGTCAGCGATGCCGCCTTCGTCATCGATCTGCCCGATCTGGGCGGCGCGGCAAAGCTCAAGGCCGAAGGCGTCACCGTCACGGCCTTGATCGATTTCGACGGGCACTAGCCCTCACCAGCTGTTGCGGCCATCCAGCTTGCTGACCGAAATTGCCGACCAGTCGAGGTCGTCCACCAGCCGAAGGTTGACGGCCTGCTTGTGCACGGCGGGGATGGCTGTGCCGTCGCCGCCGTCCTTGGGCGTACCGTCATCGTTGTAGAGCGTCGACCAGTCGGGCGAACTGCCCCAGGTCTGCATGCCGCACGTGCCGCAGAAATAGTGCTGATGCACCTGGGGGCTGGTCGAATACATGCGCTCGCCGTCACGGGCCAGGAAAATCAGTTCGCCTGGACTGTAGTAGGACCAGACGGCGCCGGTGCGGGAGCAATCGCCTGGGCCTTCTTCGCGGCCGCGGCAGCG